>JADHLK010000014.1 GCA_016780695.1 Alphaproteobacteria bacterium
AGGTCATGCTGGGCGCGAGGGCCGAAGAATGGGACGGTTTGACCACCACTGTATTGCCAGCCATCAAGGCTTGCGGCAATTTCGCCCCCAATATGGAGAGCGGCCAGTTCCAGGGCACAATCAGCGTGGCAACACCGCGCGGCTGGCGGGTGATAATGGTATCAAAGGGCGGGCCATGCTCAATCTCATCAGCGGCCAGCCGTTCCGCATAATCAGCTGTTAAGCGAAACCGGTCGCCCAGCCGCGACATCTCCAGCAAGGTTTCAAAGATAATCTTGCCATGTTCCCGGCAAAATAGCCGCGAGCGATAATCCACATCTTCTTGATCAGAGACCAGATAATCGGCTATCTCATGCAGCTTGGCCGAGCGTTCTGCATAGCTGGTCCGGGACCAGGCCGGAAAAGCAGCATGGGCCGCGCGCACCGCCTCATCAACATCACGCACTGAAGCCTTGGCAGCATAGCCAACCAGCTCATCAGGACGGGCCGGATTATAGAGATCATAGGTGCGCCCGCCTTCAGCAGCCCGCACAACCCCATCAATATAAATGCCTGTGGTGACAGCTGTATCGAGATTTCTGGATGCAAACATGATCGTTTCCTGCCTTTCCTGCCATTTCTGGCGATTTTTTAAAAACAGATTAGCTCTTATCACTTTCCTCTTGTTTTTTGTTGTCACCGGTCAGACCAGCGATCCCATCTTCCAGACTGACCCCCAGCTCCTCGCCGATCTTGCGCAGGCCCGGAAGCTGAACAGCCATATCCATGATGGAGTCCAGCGCCTGATTGACCGGCGGCTTGTCAGCCGCTCTTGCCTCAGCTGAGCTGCCCCCGGCTGGCCGGCCCAGCGCGCCGCCTGTCACATGGTGGATTTTAATGGAGTCGATTTTCTCAGCAGGCTTGACCATCTGCTCAACAATACGCGGCAGCGCTTCCAGCCGAGCCTTGTCACGATTCAGATCAATCATATCCGGGCTCATCACATTCTCTGCCTCTACCGAAGCGCGCTTGCCTGCTGCCTTGACTGCCAGCTCCTCAGCCAGAGTGCTGAGCCGGATTTTTTCTGCCTCGGCTTCCGATTTTGAGGCTTTCAGCCGGGCTTCTGCCAGCTGTACCAGGGTTGCCGCCTCAGTGTCAGCAGCACTGCGCTTGCGCATCCCATGCACCTTGCCCTCTTTTTCAGCAGCAATGATATCGAGTGCCTTACCGCGTTCTGCAGCGGCCAAAGCCCGCGCACTTTCAATCTCCTCAGCAGCCCGTGCCGCTTCTGCCCGGGCAAGGCTGGCAGCCGCTTCTGCCTTGGCCTCATCCTGGCTGTGTCGATTGATTTTTATGGCACTGTCCTGCTCGGCAGTTTGCAAGGCAAGGCGCTGGGCGATCTCGGCTTTCCTAATCTCCTCATCGCGCTGAATATCGCTGGCCCGAATGGTTTTTTCCATATTGATCTTGGCCGCGTTAGAGGCAATTTCTGCCTCTGCCTTGGATGTTGCGATTTCAGCCAGCTGCGCCGCGCGCAAGCTCTCCAGCTGCTGGGCCTGTTTTATCTGCGCCTCTTGTTCTTCTAAATTGATTTCCAGAGTGCGCTTGGCCGCTTCCATCGCTGAGCGTTTGACCGATACTTCGGCATCCGCATCAATCGTGGCGCGTTCCTTTTTCGACTTGGCAATCACCTCAGCCAGCTTGCGCATACCCACCGCGTTAAAGGCGTTATTTTCATCAAGCGATTTGAACGGCGTCTGATCAAGGGCAGTCAGCGAGACGGATTCCAGCTCCAGACCATTGCGGCGAATCTCATCTGTCAGCGCATTTTTCACATCCTTGACGAACGCGCCGCGCCCTTCATGCAGCTCATCCATGGTTAGCTGGGCGGCCACCGAGCGCAGCGTGTCGATCAGCTTGCCTTCAATCAATTCCCGCAGCTTGTCTGCATCAAAAATGCGATTGCCAAGCGTCTGTGAGGCGCGCGCAATGGATTCTTCTGTCGGCTCAACTGAGACATAGAATTCCACGCCAACATCAACCCGCAGGCGATCCTTGGTGATCAGAGCCTGATCCCCGTGCCGCCTGACCTCCAGCCGCATGGTCTGCATATTTACCCGGCTGACCCGGTGGAAATAGGGTAGGACAATCACCCCGCCATCCAGCACAACCTTGCGGCCCCCAAGGCCGGTGCGCACCAACGATACTTCGCGAGAGGCACGCTCATAAAGCCATGCCGCAACCACAACCAGAACGGCGATGACGACAATGGCAAGAAGAATAATCGATGTAGCGGACATCTTAATCTCTCCCTTTCATTAAAAATTATGCATGTTCTGGTAGATATGCCCGGACATACCCCCATCCAGCATCAGGTTGGTTCCACGGAACCAATGCGTCATATCAGACAGCATGAAACAAACAACCGGGGCCACATCATCCGGCCGGCCAATTCGGTCATTGAGGTTCAAATCCTCTTCAGCCCGCTTGCCCAGCGTTTTGGCAAAATCCTGTAGAATAGGTGTTTCCACCGGACCCGGGCTGATCGCATTCAGCCGGATCCCGCGATCTCTCCAGGTCCAGCGATTTTTCATTGTCCAGACAACCAGCGCTTCCTTGCTGAAGAAATAGCTTCGGCCGCCTTCATTGCTGATTTTATAGTCCTGCATGAAGCGCTCCACATCTTCAAATTCCAGATGCTCAGAGGCTTTGATCGCCGGCATGGATTGCTGCCAGCCAAACCCGGCCAGCGAGGCCAGATTGACGATTGACGCATTGTCTTTCAGCTTCGGTATCATCAGCTCGGTAAAATATTTCAACCCGACCAGATTCACCTTCAGCACCAGATCAGCTGGCGCGGTCGGCGGCAATCCGGCAATATTGGCCAGCCCATCTATCCCGTCAGGCAGGGCTTTTACCAGAGCCTGTATGGTGCGCCTGTCTGACATATCGGCGAGATACAGCTCATCAACAAAATCCTCTGTCTTGTTCCGGTCCACCCCGATCACATCGCCGCCCAGCTGTTTGATAAGGCTGGCGGTCTCGCGCCCAATGCCGGATGACACGCCGGTTACCACAATGACCTTGTTGCGGAGCAACTTGCCATAGGTCCAGTCGCGATTTGCCCAATTCGTATCAGTCATGCTCTTGCCTCCTGCCTCATCAGGTTAGACCCCATTGGATTTAGAATACAGGCGGGTATTTGCGCCCGCCGCGCTCCAGCGTCACCCAGCGGGTTTCGGTGAAGGTCTCGGTTGACCAGCGCCCGCCATGGCGGCCTACACCAGATGATTTTGATCCGCCAAACGGCACATGCGGCTCATCATTCACTGAGCTGCAATTAATATGGCACATACCTGTTTCCAGCGCGCCAGCAATCGCCAGACCGCGCGCCTCATTACGGGTAATCACCCCGGAAGACAGGCCATATTCGCTGTCATTGGCAATCGCGATAGCTTCTGAATCCTCGCGGAATGGGATCACCGGCACCACCGGGCCGAAGGTTTCTTCGGCATAGATTTTCATATCCGGGGTCACACCTGTGAGGATGGTCGGCTCAACAAAGCGGCCCTCAACCTTGCCGCCCAGCACCGCCTTGGCCCCCTTGGCCAGCGCATCCTCTATCTGTTCCTTGACCTTGCCAGCCTGCTTATCATTGATCAGCGGCCCTATCACATTTCCATTATCTGCCAGCGGATCGCCCACTTTCAACTTGGCGGCCCGCGCCACAAAAGCCTGCAGGAAATCATCATATATCTGTTCTTGAACCAGAATCTTTTCCACCGACATACAGATTTGGCCCTGATGCATGAAGCTGCCAAAATTGGCGGCTGAAGTCGCCCGTTCCATATCCGCATCTTCACAGATGATCAGCGCATCCTTGCCGCCCAGCTCAACGCAGCATTTTTTCAGATGCGCGCCAGCCTTGGCCGCGATGATCCGGCCCACCGGCGTAGAGCCGGTAAAGCTGATCCCCTTGATCAGTGGATTTTCGATCAGCTCATCACCAACAGCAGATACATTATCGCGGGAGCAGGACACCACATTGAGCACCCCGGCAGGCACGCCGGCCGCCTCAAAAATCTCAGCAAAAATAAGCCCGCCCGTATAGGGGGTTTCCTCAGATGGTTTCAAAACCACACAATTACCGGCTGCAATCGGAAAGGCCAGACCGCGCGCGGTCAAAAGGGTGGGGAAATTCCACGGGGAAATGACCGTGACCACGCCCATTGGCCGCCGCATCGCCATCGAGATTTTATGATGTTCAGACGGCATCACCTCGCCGATCGCGTTATAATTCATCGCCGCAGCTGCGCGAAACACCTCTGGGACATAGCCCGCCTCAAACATCCCCTTGCCGAACCAGCCGCCCCCTTCTCCTTGCAGGGCTTGCACCAGATCATCGCGGCGGCGCTCAAATTCATCAGCGACTTTCAGCATATAATGCGCCCGCTCACTATAGCTGAGGCCGGCCCATTGCCGAAAAGCGCTCTGTGCTGAATCAATCGCCCGGCGCGCCATTTGCACATCGCCATCTGCCACTTCGGCCCAGAGTGAGCCATCTGCCGGGTTCAAATCAGCAAATTTGCTGCTCGTGGCCACCCATGATCCGCCAATATATAAATTATCCATAGTCCGTGCCATCTAAGCCTCCCTCGCTTTGGTGAGAACGCCGTTATTATCTCTTTTGAACACTTCAACCCGGGCTTTTTTGAAAACCGGAATATCGGGTAATGGCCCGCGATCCAGCCGCGGCGCCGGGCCCTGCTGTTGGCTGCGGCTGGCGGGCGGTTGCTGTGTTCCCTGACGCGCCTTTTCGGCTGCTGCTTCAAAATCATTAAGCAAGGCCGCAATTTCCGCATCCGTGGATGCAGCCGGCGCTACCGAGGATTTGACAGACGGACTATCTAAGGCTGCCCTCTGGCCGGCCCTGCCGGGCTCGTCTGCTGAGGGTGTTATGGTCACTATCCGCGGAGCCGGGGCCACCTTTACGGTTTGGCGCACTGGCATAGAAACATCCCGGCGCGGGGTGGCCGCCTGACTGGCCCGCGAAAGCAGCTGGCCCATATCCGCCCCGCCCAGCAGCTGATCAGCGCGTTGCACACCACCAGCAAGTCCGGCAGGCTTGATAAAGACCTTCTCGTTACCGCCGCTTGCCGGGGCCGCCTGTTGCGGCTCTGCTGGAGCGCGAGCCGCTTGCGGCGCACCCGTAGCCGGTGCTTCGCCAGCCGGGGATTTTGGAGGGGCTGCCGGAGCTATCGGCTTCAGCTTTGCTGCCAAAGGCCGCGGGCTGGCCGCCTTGCCCCCACCACCCAGATAGGCTGCCTGCACCGCCGGGTCAGAGGCCAGGCTGGCCGCATCATTTTCGCCCACCAGCTGGCCATTTTCGATCAGATAGCCCCGATCCGCAATCGACAGGGATAATTTGGCATTCTGTTCGACCACCAGCACGCCAATACCGGTCTCGCGGATTTTGCCCAAGGCCTGAAATAATTCACGGCTAAGCAGCGGGGACAAGCCAAGCGAAGGTTCATCCAGCATCAAGATTGACGGATCAGACATTAAGGCCCGACCGACAGCCACCATCTGCTGCTCACCGCCAGACATTGTGCGGGCAATCTGGCGGCGACGCTCACGCAATTTTGGAAACAGGGTCAGCACCTGGTCCAGATTGGCCACCTGTTTATCGCGGGCGCGCGTATTAAACGCCCCCAGACGCAGATTTTCTTCAACGCTCAGATCACCGAAAATGGCCCGCCCCTCTGGAACCAAGGCAATGCCGGCGGTTACAATCTCATCCGGGCTCATCCCCAGCAGCGATTCCCCCTTAAAGGAAATATCGCCTGCCACCTGTCCCTTGCTGAGGCCCGCGATAGCCCGCAACAAAGAGGATTTACCCGCGCCATTCGCGCCGAGAATGACGACAACCTCCCCAATCCCGGTCTTTATTGTGATATCCCGGACCGCCTGATGCTGGCCATAGCTGATAGCAAGATTTTTTACCGAGAGCATTATATATCCTCCCCCAGATAGACTTTGATGACTTCTGGATCAGACAGCACTTCTTGAGGCCGCCCTTCGGCAATTTTTGCGCCAGCTGCCATCACCAGACAGCGATCACACAAGGACCGGATGGCATCCATCACATGTTCAACCAAGATGATCGTAATCCCCTCATCCCGCAGCGAGTGAATCAAATCGATGCCCTCTTGCAATTCGGTCGGGTTGAGACCTGCCAGCCATTCATCAAGCAGCAGCACCTCAGGCTTTGCGGCCAGCGCCCGCGCCAGCTCCAGCCGCTTCTGGTCAATATAGGTAAGAGCCGTTGCAGGAACCGATTGCTGACCGCCGAGACCAACCCTCTCCAGCAGCTTGCTGGCTTCATGGCGGGCTTGCTCCCCCCACAGCCGCTGATGACCGAAAACCATGCCGGCCATCGCATTTTCCAGCAGGGTCAGCGACGGCAGAATCCGCACCAGCTGAAAGGTGCGGGCAATCCCGCGCCGGTTTATCTCATGGGACGACAGGCGCGATATATAGCGCCCATTCAGGCTGATGGTTCCTTCATTGAGAGCCAGCGCACCGGAAATCAAATTCATCATCGTGGTCTTGCCTGACCCGTTCGGGCCGATAATGCCCATTACTTCGTTCCGGCTCACATCAAAGGACAGGTTATTGACCGCTACCAGACCGCCAAACCGCTTGGTAACATTCTGGACAGCCAGCACCAGACTGGTCTCTACCATGTCGAACGCCTCCTTTTTGCCCATGTCTCTTCCAGCCGGCCCAGCACACCATGCGGCAGGAAATAGACAATCACCAGAAACGCAATACCCAGAACCAGCGTTGAATAGTTGGAATAATTGGCGTTGATATATTCCTGCAGCAGCGCAAAGGGAATCACCCCGACTATCGGCCCCCATAATCGGCCCGTCCCGCCCAGCAGGGCCATAATCACAACAATAAAGGACAGCTCCGGCGAAAACACACCATTAGGCTCAATATAGGTATAGCGCGGTGCGATCAAAGCCCCGACCAAAGAAGCTACAAATCCTGAAAAAGTGAACAAAATCACCTTGGAAAAAGCGGTATTGATGCCGACATGGCGGGCCACCATCTCATCATTGCCGATAATCCGCATGGCAAAACCAAGGCGCGAGCGGGCAATCCACCAGCCTGCCAGATAGACCAAAGCTGCCACCAGAACCAAATGTATATAAATATCGGCCTCACCCAAATCGGTCAGCACATAAAGACCACGGGACCCGGTAAAATTATTCTGTATCCAGGAAACCAGCGTGCGGATCATCTCCGCCAGGCCCAGAGTGAAAATCACAAAATATACGCCAGACAGCCGCAAGGTTGCCAACCCCACCAAGAAGGCCAGCACCGTTCCGGCCAGTGAAGCGATCACCACCATAGTCCAATAGTCAGTATTGTAATCAGACATGCCGGTGCCAACCAGAAAACCGCCCACCCCGAAAAAGGCCGCTGTCGCAAGAGATATGTAATGTGTCGGGCCAGAAAACAGGGCCCAGCTGGTGGACAGCACGGTAAACATCGCAATGGTCAGCGCAATAGACATCCAATAGCCATTGGCCACCAGCGGCACACAGGCGGCCAATGCGAGCAGGATGGCCCCCCAGACAAGCTGTTTGACATCGCCGCTGGTCATGAAGGTTTCCTCCCAAACAGCCCTTGCGGACGGAACAACAATATCAACACGAAAATCGCATAGGCGGCGGCCAGCGTCAGACCCGGATCAATCAACCGGGCGACCGCGGTTTCCACCAATCCCAGGATCAGCGCCGCGACAATCGCTCCGCGAATATCGCCCACCCCGCCCATAATGATGATGATCAGGGCCTTCATCGTGAACACCACACCCACTGACGCATCAAGGGTTATAAAAGTAGAGATCAGCGTCCCGCCCATCGTTGTGACAGCCCCGCCAAGGGCAAAAGCAATCGCCGAGAGCTGTGGCACATTGATGCCCACCAGACCGCTGGCTTCAGTGCTGACTGAGACCGCGCGCACTGCCATACCGGTGCGGGTGAAATAGAGCCAAAGCCACAGCGCCGCCCCGATCAGCACAGCAAAACAAAAAGCCACAATGCGATTCAGGGCGAAAGTCTCGCCCAAAATCTCAAAAGGTTCTGCCAGATAGGAATAGGTATAATATTCACCGTGAATCGATACCATTATGCCCACCAGCGCAAAGGCCATCCCGAAAGTGGCCAGAATGGAATCCACCTCTAGCTGGCCCTGATTTTTTGCCCGCCGCACCAGCGGACGCAGCAAAAAGCGATAAATCAGCCAATTACCGAAAAAAGAAAGCGGTGCCACGATCAGCATGGTTAAAATCGGACTGATCGCGTCCGCTACAAAAATCCAGAAAGCGGCCAGCGCCCCCAGCACAATCATCTCGCCATTGGCCAGATTCATGATGCGCGCAACCCCATATTGCAGATTAAGCCCAAAGGCAATCAGCGCATAGGTGCCGCCAAGCAGCAATCCGGTAATGATGATATCCATAGCAAGTCACCTGACTGGATATAGATGATGTCAAAGAAAAAAGCTGGACAGGCCTTACCCTGTCCAGCTCGCTTTGCTCAAAAAGGCTTAGTTCCAGCCATCCTTTGCAACGATTGGGGCAGCCCCAGCCATCTGTGAGGATTTGACACCACGGAATTTGCCATCCTGCCACTGGCCAACTGTCCAGAAGCGGTTGGAAATCTGATCCTCAAAGGAAATCGGACCCATGATCGTATCAAAGCTGCTTGCCTTGATATAGTCGATCACTGCCTGCCGATCGAGGGTGCCAGCCCCTTCGATAGCCTGACCCAGAATCTGAAGCGAAACATAGGTATTGGCAGAGGCCCACCCGTCAGCATCCTTGCCGGTAATGTCCTTATGCGCCTTGAAATAGGCCTGAATATCCGGGGAATCCTGATTGACGCCGCCAGCCCCAAAGACACCGTTGATCTTGGAGCCGAACTTGCCGACAAAGGCCGGGAAGCAGGTCGCCACAGCTGTGTAATACATTTTCACATCCAAATCCTGGATTATAGCCTGCTCAGTCAGGGCAAAAGTATCCGGCGGATAGGACCAGGCAACAAACGCATCCGGGTTGCTTTCCTTTGCGCCCTTGATGATCGGAGACAGATCCGGCGTGCCCAGCGGATAGGATTTGTCATAAACAATGTCAAATCCGGCTTCCTTCAGCCGCGGCCGTGCCGCTTCTGCCAGCTCAATACCGAACGCATCTGCCACATTCACCATCGCAACACGGTTGCCGATCGTTCCTGCGGCCCGCATATCCTTCAGAATATCAACCACTGATTCGGAAAAAGAAGTCGTGTTACCCAGCGTGAAAAACAGGTTTGAATAGCGAGCGGTCAGCTCTGGCATCTTGTCAGAAATCGCCGATACGGCAATATGCGGGTAATTGTATTTCGCATAGATCGGAGCAGCAGCGAGATTAAATCCGGTCCCGTAAGGCGCGACAATGAAATCAACCTTGTCAACCTCTGCCAGACGCTGGGCAGCCTTGATATGCTCCCCTGGATTGGTTTTGTCATCATATTCGATGATTTCCACCATCATCTTCTTGCCGCCAACATCAAGGCCGCCAGCCGCGTTCACCTGTTTAGACCATAACTCAACATTCGGCCATTGGGTGACCACGGCACCACCGCCAAGAGCTCCGGTCTTGGGTGCGACCGCACCGATTTTGATAACATCAGCAGCCTGAACAGAAACCGCCAGCATCGAAGCTGACAGGCCGATAGCCGCAGATTTGAATAATTTTGTGAGTTTCATGGATATCCTCCCAGAATATCAATGTGCAAATTTGACGAATAGGACCAAAACCGCCAATAGCCCGCTATAGGGCCAAGGCACGCCGTCCTTAAATGACAGTGCCTTGCTCTTATTCGCGCTCCAAGGATGAAGCCTTTTGTTTCCTGAAAAGCTAGAGAGGAAAAAGCGTGGTGACAAGCCAGAAAAGCACTTTTATCATCTTTGAATACATTGTTTATTACATTTGAATACGATAAACGGTTTTACCGCCGAATTTCCTCCTAAAAAGGGTAGCTTTGAATACATTTTGTAATATAATGAATACATAACTGGCGATTATTTTTACAGGATGAAAACTTGGAGAGAATGAATGCCCGATTCCCATGCGATAGGATCCCAGAATTTCAAACAAAAAAGTGATGACCGGGTTGCCGATATAATCCGCGAGATGATAGCGGCTGGCCGTCTCGATGACAGCGACAAGGTAACCGAAACAAGTTTAAGCCGAGAGCTGGGATTGTCACGCACGCCGGTTCGGGCAGCGCTGAAAGTGCTTGCCGCAGAGGGGCTGATGTCCAAATTGCCCGGGCGTGGCTATCGTATTCGCAAATTCTCTGAGCATGATCATTCACAGGCGCTGGCGGTGCGCGCTATTTTGGAGGCGCTGGCCGCCGAGAGGCTGGCAACCATTGGCCTTGACGGGCAAAATCGGCAGCGGCTGGAAAAAGCGCTTGCGATGACTGAAACTGTCGTCCGGCGAGGCATTATTGACGATGAGTCAGTAGAAGCCTTTGCCGTTGCCAATATGATTTTTCACCGCGCTATTATGTCAGCAGCAGGCAATCAATTCATATTGGATTGTATTGGCCGGCTGGCTGTCCTGCCAGATGCCGGGCTGGGGGCTTTGCACGCGCTTGATGTTGCCTATCCATCTCTGGAAAGGCTGGCCGTCTCGCACCAGCAGCATATCATCATTACACAGGCGATAGAAAAAAGAGACGCAGGCCGCGCTTTTGCCATGATGCGTGAACATATCGGCAATTCGGCTGAATATCATCAGCTGTTTGGGGGTAATCAACTTGCCGTGCGGGCAGAATAAAACCGGCCTCAGAGATCAATTTCCAGCAGCCCATCTTTCTCTGCTGCCCGCGACTGGCACAGAATCAGGCTGGTCTCACGCTGTTTGGCAGACAGCACGAAATCACGGTGATCCACCTCGCCGGATAGCAGGTCGCATTTGCATACACCGCATAGCCCGTCCGAACATTTGACATCCACCGCCACCCCGGCTGCCAGCAAGGCATCTGTTGGCCGCTCCTCTGCGGCTACCTCTATCAGCTTGCCGGATTTTACCAGTTTCAGGGCGAAAGGGTGATTTTCCCGCTCCGGCATCTCGGGCACGGAAAAATATTCACGGTGCCTGTTTTCTTCAGCAAAACCAGCCTCTGCGGCTGCCTTGTCCACCGCATCCATATAGGCATCCGGCCCGCAGCTATAGATATGCCAGCCGGCCTCTGGCGGACCAGCCTGCCGCAAGATGGCGGCAAAATCGGCGCGGCTTCCCTCAGCTGAAATATGCAGCTGCAGCCGATCAGCAAAAGGGCTGTTTTGCAGCCGGTCAAGAAAGGCAGCATCCGCCCGTTCCGGCGCAGAATAATGCAGATCAAACGGGCGGCCCTGCCGGTGCAGCTCATGGGCAAAGGCGATCATGGGCGTGATGCCGATGCCGCCACCCATCAAAAAATTGTGGCTGGCCGTGTCATCGAGGGCAAAGTGATTAATAGGCGGTGAGGCAAAAATACGCCTCCCCTCGCTGAATATCCGGTGCATCAGGGCCGAGCCACCGCGCCCGGCATCCTCACGCAATACGGCGATTTCATAAACCGACCTATCTGCCGGATCGCCGCACATGGAATATTGCCGCAGAAATTCCGGGGCCACCACAATATCAAGATGCGCCCCGCCGCGCCAGACTGGCAAATCCGCCCCGTCCGACCGCCGCAATTCATAGCTGGTGATCTTGTCAGACAGCCTGTTGACCCGCGCCACCTGCAAGGCCAAAACTGGCGCCTCGGCTGGCGGTTGAAATTTGTGCAGCCTGCTCGTATCTCCCTCAGCCAGTCTTTTTTGATGCTCAGCCGCGCTGACCATATTCTGATAGGCCTGGATGCCTGCCTCGCGATCCATCGGGAAAGGCCAGGGCCAGGGATGCGGGGCCAGCGGGGCCGGATAGACCGCCAGCGTCTGATCGGCATAATCCAGCTTCAGCTCCGGGCTGATCCCGCGCTTGTTCACCGGCGCATCCGGCGGGCGATAGCTGCCATCCTCAGCGATACCAATATCCCACCACCATTTTTTCACTTCATTCAGATTGCCGCGGCCTGCCTTATCATCCAGCCAGGCCAGCATTTTAGCGGCCTGCGGCAGATGTGAGGCCGCCCAGCGAAACGGCGCTTCAGCAAACAACCCTTCGAGATTCCACGGGCAGGTTTTCATGCAACGCCCGCACATCGCCCCGCCTGGCGTGGTTATCCGGTAGCTGGTGCATTTCTGACTGTCTGATTTCCAAATCTCATAGCCATTAAACATCAGTTTCGGGCCAGCTGTAATGGCCCCGGACGGGCATTCGCGGGCGCATTTATTGCAATTTTCACAAAAATTCTGCAGGCCGAAATCTATCGGCTGGTCATGGGCCATCGGCATATCGGTGGTCACCACCCCGGATTTCAGGCGCGGGCCCAGAAACGGATGCAGGATGACCTCTCCGATACGGCTGACTTCCCCCAGCCCGGAAAGCAGCAAAAGCGGCGGCTGCAAGACCTCGCCATCCATCACCGTATGAGCCTTCGCCTGATAGCCCAGAGTGCGCAGCTGGCGGGCTATCACCCCGCCCAGCAGGGCAAAGCGCAAATAGGCCCGCATCGATTGGGCGACCGAAATCCAGTCATCACCGGATGCGCCTTCCATCGTCTCAAACCCCTGATCAATAACCATGGATACAGCCTGATCATGGGGCGGCGTGATCGCTTCCCCCCTGGCATCATGGCTATACCAGACCCAGTCCGGGCAGCGCGACAAACCCACCGCATCCACCCCCAGAAAATAGCTGGCTGCCTTGATATTGGCAGCGTTTTCTGCGGCGTCACCGGGGCGCGGGCCAGCTGCGTCTGCCTCTCCATCCTGCAGCAGGACAAAGGCCCCCAGAACCCGCCTCTGGGCTGAACCGGTTGGGGATTTGCGCACATAAAACCCGCCTGCGGCGGCTTTTTGATTGGCCTCTCCCATATCGCCAAACTGCGCCCGTGCAAACATATCAGCGCGTTTAGGCACCCGCGCCACATTATCTTCATCAATATAGGTGGTCGGTTTTGCAACGCGTTTTATGCGCTCCATCGGAAACGGGCTGTCCTGATAGTCGCGCTTGGCAAACGGATCCTGATTAAAGGCTGATTTCGCTGCATGGCTGCCCAGCTTCCAATGCAGGCCGGTCAGCTCTGAGCTGGGCTGGGCTTGCCTTGCCGCCAGCGGCAGGTCAGGCTCTATCTCCATATCAGTGGTCACCGCCGCCAGCCCGAACCGCCTGTCCAGCCAGGGCAGGCTCAGCCGGTCCTCCTCCACCCAGCCCAGCCCAGCCGCCACCGCCAGCTGATGCAAATCAACATCGGCCGCGTTCAGCGTGTGAGCCTTGGCATCAAAGCCGAGCAGACGGATATAATTAGCAATCACCACGGCGGTCTCAGAAGCCAGCAAGCAGGCGCGGTGGGCCTGCGCATCATGCAGCCAGGCGGTGCCCGGCTCACCGGTGCGCGGGTCGCGCCGATATTCATAGACAAAAACCAGCGCCCGCTGATGATGGCCGACGCTGCGCGGCGGGGTGGCCGCTGTTTCCTTCAGCTCAGCCATGGTCTGATCAATACCGGCAGCCAGCGTCTTGGTCTGGCGGGTGGTCAGCGCCTCAGCCAGCCGGGCTGTCTCAGGGTTATCAAGCGGCTGGTTCAGCCAGGCGCTGTCCGGGATAGTCCCGGCCCCCACCATTGAAGCATCGGCAAAATAGCCAAAGCCTTTCAAATGCGCTGTCCGCTCTGCCGCATCATCGGGTATCTCAGCGCGCGCCCGATTAACCAGCCCGTCACGCAGCAAATCCAGCATAGTCTGGTGTTCTGCCATCGCATTGACCAGATCAAACGGGCGATCAGGCCGGGAAAAACTTATCTGGGGCATAGCCAGCCCGGACAGATCCGGCATCTGGCGGGTGCGAACCAGCCTGTCCAGAGCATAGGGCCCGGCATGGGCCGGCCGCCTGTGAGTGGAAAATATCCGGTGCGACATCATTTGGAAAAAAGCCCCCTATCTGCCCGACAATTCTGACCAGCATCCCAGAGCAGACAGAATTTGTCCAGCCTGCCATCCGCCGCAAGGCACGCAGGCTCAAATGCTCAAGCCGCCATCGACCATATGCAAGGTGCCGGTGGCAAAGCTGCTCAGATCAGAGGCGAGATACAAAGCAGCATTGGCAATCTCCTCTGCCGTGCCATGGCGACCCAGCGGGATGATGCTGTTGAAATAATCTGTGCCATCCTGGCCAGTCGCTGCGGTAAAACCATCTTCTACAGCTTTTTGAAAGCTGTTATCAAGCGGCCCAGGATGCAGGCTGTTCACCCGGATAGCGCGCGGTGCCAGCTCTTTGGCCAGACAGCGCATCAAACCAATCTGCGCGTGTTTTGCGGTAATATAACCATGCACGCCGGCATCGCCGGTCACCCCGGCAACGCTGGAGGTAATGATAATACTGCCACCATCGCGCATATGCGGAACCAGATTCTGGCAGGCCAGAAAGGCCCCGCGCACATGCACCGCCAGCACCTGATCAAATATGTCCAGCGGATAGTCTGCAATCGGTTGAACCGTGCCGAAATTACCGGCATTGCTGACCAGCACATCAATCTGGCCAAATCGGTCAACCGCCGCCTTGGCATAAGCCCGGCTGTCCGCCGGGTCAGACACATCAGCGGCCAGACACACTATCCGGTCAGCCGCACCAGCAAGCCCCAATTCCACCAAATCAGGTGCTTTCAAATCAACCAGCACACAATCCGCACCGCTGGCCAGAAATCGCGCTGCCATCGCCGCCCCGACTGACCCACCGCCGCCGGTTATCACACAGACCTTGTCCTGCAATAACTTGTCCATAAGGATCATCGCTGCCTTATTGTAAAACCTGTCTAGCTGGCATCTATCACCGGGTTGCGCATTACGCCGATAGAGTCCACCCCATATTCGATCACATCACCCGGCCACATCCATTCCTGCGGCTCGCGCCCGGCTCCGACCCCGGCCGGGGTGCCGGTGGCGATCACATCGCCGGGTTCCAATGTAAAGCCAGTTGAGAGATCGGCTATCAGCTGCGGGATATTGAACAGCATGAATTTGGTATTGGCGCGCTGTTTTTCCTCACCATTCTTGGTCAGCCATAATTCCAGATTATGCGGGTCTTTTATCTCATCTGCGGTGACAATCGCCGGGCCAAAAGGCGCATAGCTGTCCATGCCCTTGGAGAAAATCCACTGGCCGGCACGCCGATTATCACGGGCCGAGACATCCAGCATCACTGAATAGCCGAAAACATGATCCATCGCAGCCTCTTCACTGACATGGCTGGCCGTCTTGCCGATAATCACCGCCAGCTCCACCTCCCAATCCAGCTGCTGGGTCATCTTGCCATCATGGCGGATAGGCGCGTTCGGCCCGATGATCGCGGTGGGCGGCTTAGAGAAAACCACCGGCTTTTCCGGCAGTTTGGCATCTGTATCCAGCTTGCGGGCACTTTCAGCAACATGTTCTGTATAATTCAGCCCAATGCCAAAAATATTCTTGCGGGTGCGCGGTATTGGGGCGAGCAGCTCAACATTGGCCAGATCCGTGCTGGTGCCAATCGGCCAGTTTCCATCCTGCTCCTGCAACAGGGCCGCTGTCGCCGCCCAATCAGCTGATCCCAAATCGATAAAATCCAGCATCTGCCCCGGCAAGGGCGTGCCGACAGCCGCGCCGAACGCTTCCAGATCAATCACCTGATCTGCGATGATGGCACCGAGCCAGCCAGCATCAGCTATATCGGTGCGACAGGTTACCAGTCTCATTTTTTGTAACTCCCCATAATGATAAAACCGCCTTGCATATCACGCCTGGCCGGTTATTTCCTGATGTCCGTTATTTTCCGGGAATGCTTCCTCACGATAGAATTTCAGCTTTTCCATCACCGGAAAATCATTGAACTGAAACAGCACCGCATCATCTTTTTCGGACGCGTTTGAATGTTCATGCCAGAGCCAGGGCGGCACGCAGAAAATATCTTTTTCCTGCCAGTCATAGCGCACCCCGCCAATAACTGAATGACCGCTGCCCTTGGCAACATGATAAATAACATTGCCAGTATGGCGATGTGCCTTGGTCTTTTCGCCAGCCCGCAACAGCTGCATGGCCGCGCCCATGGTTGCCATCGGATGCCCGCCAGTTGCCGGGTTGACAAAGCGCATGATCACCCCGTCAAACGGATCTCCGTCCGTTACGGCTGCATAATTTTGCAGCCCCTCATAGGTCTTGTCCCAAGTATATTTCATCAAGGGCGAATAGAACGCCCCCCATTCTTCTTTGACTGGCAGCAGGCCGGGATTGCCCCAGATCGCCGGGCTGGCATCCCAGGGCAGGTTGGAATTCTGGAAATTATCTGGATGCACGGCATAGAAATTAGCCTCCAGCGCATTGGTCAGCGGAATATCCAGCCCATCCTGCCACATAGAGGTTTCACCATCCTCCAGCACCCCATGCTCATGCCAGGTGCCATTGGGCGTGATCACAAAATCGCGGGCACCCAGCGTAATCCGGTGACCATGCACCACGGTAAAGGCCCGCGCCCCTTCCATGATAAAGCGCAAGGCGCTGGCGGCATGGCTGTGAGCCGAGGCAATTTCCCCCGGCCGCATCACCTGTATGCCGGAAAACAGCCAGCCACAACAGGCTGATACCTCGCGCCGCTTGGGGTTGCGCAAATAGACAACACGCCGGCCGGCATCTTCCGGGCGCACCAGATCAAGGGCGGCCAGCACCTTTGGCCGCAAATCACGCGAACGCCAGATGGTCGGGGCTGAATGCGGGATTGGCTCCCAGGGTTCAATATCATTGGCCACCGTCCAGAGCGCGCCAGTTTCCAGCCCGGCCAGTTCTTCATAATAGGCATTCAAGGCCGCATTATCCATGACCCGGGCGCGCCCCAGCTGATCATCCCTTGTATCCTTGCTCATACCGGCCCCCCTTCTTTTGCATCATCCTTGCTCTCGCTTGCCGCGCTGGCTGCTTCGCCAAATTCCTCTACCGGCATCCGGGCTGTCCGGTCAACACGCAGCTGAAAAATGTCAAACCTGTTATAATGGCCGGTAATGTCATGCATCTGTTTGGGCTGGATACAGCG
>JADHLK010000015.1 GCA_016780695.1 Alphaproteobacteria bacterium
CCTTTTTATAGAGGCCGCGATCAGCCTGTGCGCGCGGGCCCTGCACAGCCGGACCCCGTGAGCGATTCAACACCCGAAACTGAATACCGGACGCATCAATCGCACGCCCCATAATGCCGTCCAGAGCATCAATCTCGCGCACCAGATGCCCCTTTCCCAGCCCGCCAATCGCCGGATTACAGGACATTTCGCCGATTTTGGACAGATCCATCGTGATCAGAGCCGTCGCCGCGCCCAGCCTTGCTGCTGCAGCTGCCGCCTCGGTGCCGGCATGGCCGCCGCCAATCACGATAACATCAAATCGTTTGTCCATCTTCTGACCTGTGCCTTGTTGCGTGCAAAGCCTGTTTCAAGTCCCAGCCGCGCGCCGCGGCGCGGCGGCAGAGCTGGTTCTGGCGGATACCTAGACAGGATTGCCCCTGATTGTCAAAACTTAACTGCCCGTCCCAGCTGTGCTGGCGGCCGTTTCGGGTGCGACCTGTTTCAGCCAGACAGGCGGCAGAACCGGCCTGCAGGCCCGCCGCAGCTCTATTTACCAATACAAAAGCGGCTGAAAATCTGATCCAGCAGCTCTTCCACATCCAGCTTGCCAGCCAAACGGCCCAGCGCATCTGCCGCGCGGCGATATTGTTCAGCCCGCAATTCCGGCGCGCTGGCCAGCGCATGGGTCTGGCCAGCCTGCAGGGCCGCACAGGCCTCAGAGAGAGCGGTCGCATGGCGCCGGCGGGTGATCAGCGTGTCAGCCGCGCTGATATTCTGCGGAATCAGCCTGTCCGCAAGCCGCTTTTCCAGCTGCGCCGCCGCCCCGTCCTGCTGCATGGACAGCATCAGCCAATCCAGTTCACCGCCCTCAAAATGGGCAGTGATGCGGGCCTTTTCAGCTGCGGTGGCCTGATCCGCCTTATTCAGCAAAACCAGCTTGCCAGCACTGCCCCAGCCCTGTAATTCAGCCAGCTGCTCTGGCCAGTTGGCCGCGCTGGCATCCAGCACAATCACCAGAAAATCAGCGTCAGCAGCCGCATTTTGCGCCCGCCGGATACCTTCTGCCTCAACCTTGCCTCCCGCCTGGCGCCAGCCTGCTGTGTCAGCTATCCAGACCGGCACGCCGCGCACATCCAGCCGCAATTCGACAATATCACGGGTTGTGCCGGCCTCATCCGAGACAATCGCCGCCGCCCGCCCGGCCAGCTGATTGAGTGTCGTTGATTTACCGGCATTGGCTGGCCCTATCAGAACCAGCCGCACCCCCTGGCGCACCAGCTCGCCACTGCCTGCCCCGGCCAGCGCGCCCGTTAGCTCCCCTATCAGCTGATCTGCTTGCTGATCCAGGTGCTCCGCCAAATCCGGCGGCAATTCCTCATCCGCAAAATCAATCAGCGCTTCCAGCTGGCTGAGCAGTTTCAGGATACGGCCTCGCCAGTCGGCGGCCGGCAGGCTGAGCGCCCCTTGCATCTGGCGCAGAGCCTGAACCCGTTGCAAATCTGTCTCGGCCTCAATCAAATCTGCCAGACCTTCTATCTCGGTGATATCCTTCTTGCCATTGAGCAGGGTGCGGCGGGAAAACTCGCCCGCCTCAGCAGCGCGCAGCTGATCACAGCCTGCCAGAATTGCGATTATCCCGGCCAGAACGGCCGGGCTGCCATGACAGTGAATTTCCAGCACATCCTCTCCGGTTGCTGAGTGCGGTCCGGCAAAGCTGAGCAACAGGACCTCATCCAGCGGTGCGCCTTGGCGATCCTGCAACCGCGCATAGCGCATCCCGCGCCCGGCCAGAGGCGGCTGACCAAATAGGCCCGGCACCTGCAAGGCAAAAGCTCCGCTGATACGGATCACCGCGATAGCTGAGCGGCCGGGCGGGGTGGCCATCGCATAAATGGTTTCCTTTATCTGCGTCATCAGCTGCTTTCCGGGTGATATTTGTGCCGGTCCCTCCTCTCCTGTCCTGCCGCCTTGCAAAATTGTCTGGCTGGAAGGGGATGGACAAGCGCCGGGTGACCGTTCAGACTGTTATCAAATATTTGTCCTGTGCTGGCAAGCACCTGTATCAATCCTTAGTTTTTCAATTGTCTGGCAGAGTGCCACCTGCCGCCCTTACCGGGTTTTTTTTGAGGTATAAGGCCCGCGATTAACGCTAAGGAGGAAAAGATGCCCCCTCTCCAAGCAGATGGCCGCGACAGGATCAGCCAGCCAATACCTGTCTTGCAGAGCGAAATAGGCTGGTTTCGCCCGGTTTGCACTCCGGCGGGGCTGGCCCGTCTGGACTGGCAGGAAGCCGCTTTTACCGAGGATTTGCCGGATCTGAACGCGGATGTTTCACGGGAAACACTCTCCCAGCTGGCCGCCTATCTGGCGGGCCGCCGCCGCAACTTCTCTCTGCCACTGGATTTTTCAGCCCTTAGCACGGTTGCGCGGCGCTGGCTGGATTGTCTGGCAGCCATACCCTACGGGCAGGTGATTTCCTATGCCGATTTGGCGGAAAGCTGGGGGAACAGGCGGGCCGCGCGCCCAGCCGGCCAGGCGTGTCGGCGCAACCCGTTGCCCGTTATTCTGCCCTGTCACCGGGTGGTCAGCAGCAGCGGCGGCCTCACCCAATATAGTGGTGGTTCAGACCGCGGCGCGCTGGATCCGGCCAATCTGCAACGCAAAGCCTGGTTACAAGAGCTGGAAGCCCGTCACAAAACCGAAGCTTAGCCAGATTGTCTAGCTTATCTAGCTGTTCATCTGTTCAAAGAAATCATCATTGGTTTTGGCGTGGCGCATCTTGTCGGCCAGAAACTCCATCGCATCCACTGGCCCCATCTGCATCAAAATACGGCGGAGAACCCACATTTTTGACAGGGTAGCCTTGTCAACCAACAACTCTTCTTTACGGGTGCCGGATTTGGTTACATCAATCGCTGGGAAGACGCGCTTGTCAGCCAGCTTGCGATCCAGCACCACTTCAGAATTGCCGGTGCCCTTGAATTCTTCAAAGATCACCTCATCCATGCGGGAGCCGGTTTCGATCAGCGCGGTTGCGATAATGGTCAGTGAGCCGCCTTCCTCGATATTGCGGGCTGCTCCGAAAAAGCGCTTTGGCCGCTGCAGCGCATTGGCATCCACGCCGCCTGTCAAAACCTTGCCTGAAGAAGGAACAACCGTATTATAGGCGCGTGCCAGACGGGTGATGGAATCCAGCAGAATCACCACATCGCGCTTATGCTCTACCAGCCTCTTGGCCTTTTCGATCACCATGTCAGTAACCTGAACATGGCGTACCGCAGGTTCATCAAAGGTTGAAGAAACCACCTCGCCCTTAACTGAGCGTTGCATATCTGTCACTTCTTCCGGTCTTTCATCGATCAGCAGAACGATCAGATAGACTTCCGGGTGATTTTCGGTAATCGCATGGGCAATGGATTGCAGCATCATGGTTTTACCAGTGCGCGGCGGGGCCACAATCAGGCCGCGCTGCCCCTTGCCCATGGGCGAGATCAAATCCATCACCCGCGGCGTGCGATCCTTGTTATCCGGATTAAAGGGCAGCTCCATCGTCAGCTTTTTATCCGGATAAAGCGGTGTCAAATTGTCAAAATTGATGCGGTGACGGACTTTGTCAGGATCCTCATAATTGACGGATTCGACTTTCAGCAGCGCAAAATACCGCTCCCCCTCTTTCGGGGCGCGGATTTCCCCTTCAACCGTATCGCCGGTGCGCAGGCCAAAGCGTTTCACCTGGCTGGGTGAGACATAAATATCATCCGGGCCGGGCAAATAGTTGGATTCCGGGGCGCGCAAAAAGCCGAACCCATCACTCAGCACTTCAATAACGCCATTCCCGCGGATAGCGACTTCATTTTCAGCCAGCTGTTTCAATATCGCAAACATCATATCCTGCGTGCGCAGGGTAGAAGCGTTTTCAACTTCCAGCTCTTCTGCATAGGCGAGCAGTTCAGCCGGATTTTTCTGTTTTAGTTCTTGCAAATGCATTCTGTGGCACCAAAGCAAACAGATTTTTAAGGGGAAAGAAAAGGACAGACCGAGCCTGAAAGGGCTCTTCCTTACCGCTACTCAAACCCAACTGGCCGGAAAAGTCAAGCCAACCGGTCAAAAAGGCTTTACCACCGCCATGATCACAATCACGATCATCAGCAGAGTCGGAACCTCATTCCAAATCCGGTAAGCCTTGTCAGAGCGGCTGTGATCATCTGCTTCAAGCTGACGCCGCATACGAGCAAAGACCATGTGACAGCCAGTCATTGCCACAACCGCAGCCAGCTTTACCCAGACCCAGATATTGTCGAGCAAGCCAGGATTTACCGCCAGCATCCACAAACCAAAGACCCAGCTGGCTATCATCGCTGGGTTCATGATCGCTTTCAAAAGGCGGCGCTGCATCAGTTTCAGCAGCGCGGCCCGCGCCGAGCCCGGCTCTACCAAAGCCTGATAGACAAACAGGCGCGGCAGATAGAGCAGGCCGGCCATCCAGGCAATAACCGAGATAATATGCAAGGCCTTTATCCAGCTGTAATCCATCAGCCCCGCTCCCGAACCAGCTGCGTCAATTCCGCCACATTTTCCACCGGTGTATGCGGCACAAAACCATGGCCCAGATTGAAAATATGCGACCGCCCGGCCATCGCTGCCAGAATTCGGTCCAGCTCGGCACGCATCGGTGCCCCCCCAGCAGCAACGGCCAGCGGGTCCATATTGCCTTGCAAAACCAGATTTTCCGGCAGATTTTCAGCTGCCCAGGCCAGATTGGTATGCTGGTCTATCCCCAGCCCCTGACAGGGCACCTGATCCGCAAAGCCAAGCAGTCCCTCACCCAGCCCTTTTGGAAAACAAATAATCGGCTGCGCAATCCCCTGATCCCGCACCCCGTCAATAATTCGGATCGCCGGGTTTATGACAAAATCCTCGCGCAACGCATCCGGCACCGCCCCGGCCCAGCTGTCAAACAGCATCAGCACATCTGCCCCGGCCCGCGCTTGCAATACCAGCAAGCGGATAACCGCCTCTTCCAGCAGGGAGAACAGGGCTTTGGTTTGCGCCCGCGCCGACCAGAGCCAGCTCTTTGCCTTTGCAAAATCGCGGCTGCTGCCGCCCTCTGCCATATAGGTCACCAGCGTCCAAGGTGCCCCGGCAAAGCCTATCAGAGCCTTGTCTGTTGACAATTTTTTGCGGGTGAGCCTCACCGCATCGCCGACCGGTGATAATTTATCTTCCAGCGAGGTTATTAGCTGGGCATTGATATCGAGCGGGTGATCCATCGCATCAAGCAATGGCCCTCTGCCTGCCTCAAATCGCAAATTGCGCTCCAAAAGCCAGGGGATGGTCAAAATATCTGAGAAAATAATGGCCGCATCCAGATCAAAACGCTCTATTGGCTGCAGGGTAACCTCAAAGGCTTTTTCCGGATTTAGGCAAAAAGAAATAAAATCCGGCATTTCAGCGCGCACAGATCGGTATTCAGGCAAATAGCGCCCGGCCTGACGCATGAACCATAGAGCGCGTCCTGCGTTTTTGTCACCTTTTAGCAGATTGACCAGTTGCATCGGGTGCGGTCCCTTAAATATTAATATTTTTATTTATATAAGATTAGATTTTGTGGTTGGTATGGCACAAACCGTCTGAAACCAGCCTATTCGGTTTTTCTTCACAGACTTATCCCCAATTCTGGCCAGCCTGTCCAGCCTGCTTGTCCGGTGATTATCCTGCTTATCCCCGTTTTTAACGACCCGCTTGCGCCGTATTATCCCGCTTGTGTCTTAACAGGCCGCCAGCTGTGCATAAACTGGATAATTTTCAGCCCGGACGGATTCTGTCCCCTTATGACCCATTTTTCCAACAGTTTTCCCCACAGTTTTTTCCCCACTATTTCCCCGACTATTTTCTGGCAGGCTTTTATCGGAGCAATAGATGACAATTCGGGCCGTCCCTGTTATGTCAGAGAGCATGACTGAACAGACTATTCATCTGCATCTGGTTTCTGATTCCACCGGTGAGACGGTGCATCAATATGCCCGTGCCGCCCTGGCACAGTTTCCCAAGGTTCAGGTCAGTGAACATATCTGGACCTTGGTGCGCACCCCGGAACATGTGCAGGTTCTGGCCAAATCGCTGGAACGCGACAAGGGGGTGGTGTTGTTCTCGGTTGTCGATCAAGCCATCCGCAAGGAACTGGAAGCCGTCTGCCGCGCGCAATCTATCCCGCATCTCTCTGTCTTGGACCCGGTGGTTGCCTTGCTCGGGTCGCTTTTTGGCGCGCAAGAGATGAACCGGCCCGGCGCGCAGCATCGCATGGATAAGGCCTATTTTGAGCGCATGGCAGCGGTGGAATTTGCGGTCACCCACGATGATGGTCTGAATATGGCCAATCTGCAAGGCGCAGATATGCTGCTGATCGGCGTCTCCCGCACCTCCAAGACCCCGACTTCGATGTATCTGGCCAATCGAGGTTTCCGGGTGGCCAATTACGCGCTGGTTCCGGGGGTGCCTTTCCCGATTGAGCATCTGAACGGGTTGCAGATTTTTGTCGTCGGGCTGGCTTCAGACCCGAAACGGCTGACCCAGATTCGGCGCAACCGGCTGGCGCACCTCTCTGATGAAGGCAATGATATTTATGCTGATCTCGACCAGGTCACCCGCGAGATGCAGGAGGCGCGCCGCCTGTTCAATGCCAATGGCTGGCCGGTCCTGGATGTGACGCGCCGCTCGGTAGAAGAAACCGCTGCTGCCATCATCCACCATTACAATATCTGGCGGGAGGAAAATCATGCCTCCTGAGGCAGAATGGGGTCTGCCAGATACTCCGCTTCTGCTTGCCTCGGCCAGCCAGACACGCCAGCAGATGCTGGCCAATGCCGGGCTGCGCTTTGCTGCCCAGCCTGCCAATATTGATGAAGAGGCAGTGCGCGGCGGGGCTGTGGCGGAGGGGTTACCACTGCCGGAAATTGCGGTTCTGCTGGCTGAGCTGAAGGCCGAGGTCGTTTCTGCCCGGCACCCGGACGCGCTGGTCATTGGCTGTGATCAGCTGCTGATTTGTGCGGGGGAATTATTCGCCAAACCGGCGGACCGGGCCGCAGCCGCCCGCCAGCTGGCGCGGCTTTCCGGCCGCCCGCATGAGCTGGCCACTGCGGTGGTTCTGCTCAAACAGGGCAAGCGGCTCTGGCACCATCTGGCCCGTCCGCACCTGACCATGCGTGCGCTTGACCCGCAGCTCATAGAAACCTATCTGGACCTGGCGGGCGCCGCGGTTTTGGACAGTCCGGGCTGCTATCAGATTGAGGGGCCGGGGGCCCAGCTGATGCAACAGGTTTCAGGTGACTGGTTTGCCATATTGGGCTTGCCGCTGCTGGAATTGCTGGCCCAGCTGCGCGAATATGGTCTGGCCCCGCAAGCTCGGCAGGCTGAGTGATGCAGATTATTGGGCTGACAGGGTCCATTGCGACCGGCAAGACCACAGTGGCCGATATGTGTCGGCGCTTGCGCCTGCCTGTGCATGATGCAGATGGCTGTGTGCATCGCCTGCTGGGTCCGGGCGGGGCAGCAGTCTCTCTTGTCGCTGCTGAATTCGGCTTGCAGCCGGATGCGGCCGGTGCGATTGACCGGGCGGCACTGGGCAAGAAGGTGTTTCAGGACCCGCCCGCCCGCCGACGGCTGGAAGCGATACTGCACCCGCTGGTGAGTGCCGACCGGGATAGCTTTCTTGCCCGCCATCGCCGCCGCCGCGCCCGTTTTGTCGTGCTGGATGTGCCGCTTTTGTTTGAAACTGGCGGCGATGCGTTTTGTGATTTTGTTATCTGTGTCTGGGCACCGTTGCGCGTGCAAAAAAAACGCGCCCTGTCCCGCCCGGCGATGAATGCGGAAAAGCTGGCAGGCATCATGCGGGCACAGATGCCGCAGGAGACAAAAAAAAGACTGGCGGATCTGGCCCTGCCCTCGGCGCTTGGCTATGCTGAAACCAACCGCCGCTTGCGCCGTTGGCTGGCAAGGCTCAGGCGGCCCGAAAACAGCGAGGACAGGCAGGCATAATGCGGGAAATTGTTCTGGATACAGAAACCACCGGCCTGTCAGCTGAAGAGGGGCACCGGATTGTGGAAATCGGCGCGCTGGAGCTGGTCAATATGGTGGCTACAGGCCGCCGGCTGCATCTCTATATCAACCCGGAAAGGCCGGTCGATCCAGAGGCCGAAAAAGTGCATGGGCTGTCAGATGAATTTTTGTCCGGCAAGCCTGTTTTTGAGGCCATATCCGGCGAATTTCTGGATTTTATTGGCGAGGATCCGCTGGTGATTCACAATGCCCCGTTCGATGCTGGTTTTCTGAATGCCGAGCTGGCCCGCCTCAGCCTGCCCGCGCTGGATCACAGTCGGCTGGTGGATACGCTGATCATCGCCCGGCGCAAATATCCCGGCGCACCAGCCTCTCTTGATGCGCTTTGCCGCCGCTTTGGTATTGATAACAGCCACCGGGATTTGCATGGCGCGTTGGTAGATGCAGATTTGCTGGCCGAGGTCTATATAGAGCTGAAAGGCGGTCGGCAACCCAATCTGCTGGGGGCAGAGACAAACAGCGAAAAAACCGCCAGCCCACTTGCTTCGGATACGGCGATAGCCAATCCCGCACAGACCCCTTCAGACGGGCCGGATGCGCTAGCTCGACTGCTGGCCCGGGACAGGCCGCTGCGCCCGCTGCGCCCGCATCCTGAAAAGCCAGAGGAAAAACGCGCCTGGGAAGCCTTCCTGGCCAAAGTGACCGACCCGATATGGCTGGATGAATAGAGTATGGCTGGATAAATAAGGCCAGCCCTATCAGGCAGATCAAAAGGTTGGGTGCCGGGCTATTGCTGGGCCATTACCGGGCTATTGCTGGGTTTGACCGTTCTGCGCGGCCTGTTGCTGCTGGGCGGCGATATTGGCCCGATAGACAGCCATAAAATCAATCGGCTGAATATTCAGCGGCAAAAAGCCGCCTTCCCGCGTGATATTGGCAATCACCGCGCGGGCGAAGGGAAACAGCAGGCGCGGCCCCTCAATCATCACCATCGGGTTGATTTCCTGCTCATTGGCACCTTGCACCGAGACCACCCCGGCATAGGTCAGCTCTACCAGAAACAGCTGCGTCTCCTCAGCCTTGGCATCAGCAGTCAACCGCAAGGATACTTCAAATTGCTCATCATTCAGCTTGACCGCATTGACATTGACCCCGACATCGACATTGGGCTGGCCGGCATTCTGGGCCAGCACCTCTGCTGCGTTGGGATTTTCAAAGGACAGATCCTTGACATATTGGGCGTGCATGACCAGCTGGCGTGGCACCTGTTGTGCGCCGCTCTGGCTGTTTTCAGCACCAGCCTGTTCGCTTGTCTGTCCGGCTGTTTGATCGGTTGTTTGATCAGTTGCCGGGGCTGCTTTTTTTGCGGCTGCTTTTGGTGCCGATTTTTTGGCGGGTTTCTTGGCCATGCCAGTCTCCTTGCAAGTAATAAAAGGTTGTTCAGGTTCCTTCAGTTTTGCCGTTTATGGGCTGTTCATCCGTTATTCAAAACCCGGAAAATTAACACAGTTAATAATTGAATAAAAATGTTAAAGGACAGTTTTGATGCCGCAAGGCTCAGTCCTTTTCCTGCCAATCCCCTTCAATGACCTGCCTGGCTGCCGGGCGCTGGCTGGCCTGATCATCCGGGGTGCTTCGGGCTGATCCGCCCTGCATACGGCTGGCCATAAAGCTGGCCATCCGGCCCTTGGCAAAGCGGGAAAACAGAAACTGGCCGACCAGCCGCCTGATCCCGGGAAGAAAACAGAGCAGGCCCAGAAAATCGGTCACATAGCCGGGCAGCAGCATCAAAAATGCGCCAGCCAGCAATCCAACCCCATCCAGCAATGCGCCGGTGCCCGCCTGTCCAGACAGCAAGCTGGCCTGAAGATCGGCCAGAATAAAGGCAAACAGGCGGCGCAACAGCCAGAGACCGAAAAAAGCAGTCACAAAAATACCGACAAAGGTCAGCAGGCCGCCCAGCATATCACCGATCAGGAAAAAGGCTTCAAATTCTATCCAGCCGTACAAAATGAAGACAAGCAGAGCCAGCAGCGGCGTTGGCAGAAAATTTATGGCGGGCATTTTTTCAGTCCTTTCTTGCCCTTTTGCTCGTCACACCCTATCTCTAATAAGAGCAGACCGCCAGTGCTGATGGGCAAAAACCAGCCGTCAGGGCGCTAACTAAACTTATATGGGGAGCCAGATGCCCTTTGTCGATATTCTGATCTTCGCGATCATCGCGATTTTTTTGATCACACGCTTGCGCTCCATTCTGGGTAGCCGCGACGGTTTTGAACAGCCGCAGCGCTCTCGCATAAAGCGTGACCAGGATGAGGCACAGGAAGGCGCGGCTCAGGATAATGTTGTGCCGCTGCGGGATCCCACCAATGCCGAGGCGGAGCTGCCATCGGGCAGCGGGCTGGCTGCGGTGCGCAAATATGATGCCGGCTTTTCCGAGGACAGCTTTGGCGAGGGCGCAAAAGCCGCCTTCCAGATGATTTTGCAGGCCTTTGCCGAGGGCGATTTGGCGCAGCTGCGCCGCCTGCTCAGCTTTGATTTGATGGAAGAGTTTTCCGAGTCGATTCGCGCGCGCAACAAAAATGATGAACAGCTGGTGATCAGCGTGGATGATCTGCAAGAGGTCACCTTGCTGGATGGTGAGGTGGTGAATGGCATTGCCTCGGTTACCGTGCGTTTTGTCTCAGTGCAGACCCGCCGGCTGACCGATTCGGCTGGCAAGCTGATCGATGAGGAAAGCATTGAGCAGGAAAAAATGACGGATATCTGGGTGTTTGAACGCGACACTCAATTATCTGATCCGAATTGGAAACTGGTTGAAACCAGAGCCGGAGACGATGACTGATCGGCAAAAATCAGCCCTCAAACCCGCATCGCCATCGGCCCTGACAGATGATCAGGCTTGGCAAAAACTGGCCGCCGGGGTGCGGCCGCTAAAAAAACGCAAGATACCGCCGCGGCCCGCGCCAAAAGCAAAAACCGCTCCAGATACAGAGCAAAAACCAGCCCGCAAGCAAGCGATGCAATCTGTCAGCCGGCAAGTGGCAGACACGCCGCCAACACGCCAGCCAGCTGATTTGCGCCTCGGCCAGCAGGCCGGTCTCGATAACCGCTCGCGCCGCCTGATGAAGCGCGGCGGCTTTGAAATTGATGCCAGCCTTGATCTGCATGGCATGACGGTGGCCAGAGCCCATGACCGTTTGCTGCGCTTTATTGAACAGGCAGAAGCCAGACAGTTTCGCACCTTGCTGATCATCACTGGCAAGGGGCGGTCTGGTGAAGGGGTGTTGCGCCGTGAGGTGCCGGCATGGCTGAAACAACCGCCTCTGGCTGACCGGATTCTGGCGCTGGAACAGGCAACCGGACAGGATGGCGGGGATGGCGCGCTTTATGTGCGCTTGCGGCGTCGCCGTGAGCGGGTGGAAAAATGACCCCGTTTGGTGTGAAAATGCGTGAATTGCGTGCTGCGAAGAAACGCACCATGCAACAGCAGGCTGATTTTCTGGGCGTGACACCGGCCTATCTTTCCGCTCTGGAGAGAGGCCGCAAGGGGCGGCCCTCACCGGCCCTGGTGGATCAGATATGTGCCTGGCTGGGGCTGATTTGGGATCAGGCAGAAGAGCTGAAAATGCTGGCTGGGCTGTCGCATCCGGCTCCGCGCATCCGATCCGGCCGGCTGGCCCCGCCTGCTATCTTGCTGGCTAACCGGCTGGCGCAGAATATTGACCGGCTTGATGACACTGCCTGCCAGCGTCTGGATAAGGCTTTGCGGGCCGAGCTGGAAGGCGGCTCGATTGCCGATAATTTGCCACAAGAAATAGAGGAAAAATAACAGAAAAGTAAAAGCGGCAAAAAAGCCGCCTCGACTGCCACAGAAAGCCAGGCTGTTTGAAAGTCTGGTCAAATGGCGTGCAAACTGTTAAATCGGGTCGTCAAATGGTCAGCTGTGGCCGAAAGGCAGATTGTCCAAAAAGCATGAGGCATCGGAAAAATGACACGCACAGCCAGCGTTACGCGCAAGACAAATGAGACAGATATTTCTGTCTCCCTTACTCTTGATGGCACCGGCCAGCGCACCATCCAGTCAGGCATCGGCTTTCTGGATCATATGCTGGAGCAGCTGGCCCGTCACAGCCTGATGGATCTGACCCTGACAGCAGTGGGCGACCGGCATATTGATGATCACCACACCACCGAAGATTGCGGCTGGGCGATTGGTCAGGCACTGAAAGAAGCGCTGGGGGACCGCAAGGGCATCAAACGCTACGCGTCCTGTCTGCTGCCGATGGATGAATGTCTCTCGCAGGTGGCTCTGGATTTGTCCGGGCGGCCCTTTCTGATCTGGCGGGTCAGCCTGCCTGCCGAAAAGCTCGGCACGATGGAGACCGAATTGTTCCGCGAATGGTTTCAGGCCTTTGCCATGGGGGCTGGCATTACCTTGCATGTGGAAAATTTCTACGGCGTGAACACGCATCATATTGTTGAGAGCTGTTTCAAGGCGCTGGCCCGTGCCCTGCGGGATGCAGCGGAAATCGACCCGCGTATGCCGGACCAGATTCCCTCAACCAAGGGGACGCTGGGCGGCAGCTTGTGAGTAGGCAATGAAGCTGGCAATCCTTGATTATGGTTCCGGCAATTTGCGCTCGGTTGAGCAATCGGTGCGGCGGGCGGCCGGGGCGCTGGCCAATCCGGTAGCGGTGTCGGTGGTCTCGGATGCTGAGGCTGTCCGGCAGGCAGATTACATCATCCTGCCCGGGGTCGGCCATTTTGCAGATTGCCGCGCCGGGCTCGACCGGGCGCCGGGCTTGATAGAGGCGCTGCAGGAAGCGGTGCGTCAGCGCGGCGTGCCTTTTTTGGGCATTTGTGTTGGGCTGCAGCTGATGGCAGATATCGGCTATGAGGGCCAACCAACCCCTGGTTTTGGCTGGCTGCCGGGTGAGGTGCGGGCGCTGGTGGGCGGCACGGATTCGCAGGGCCAGCCGCTCAAGATTCCGCATATGGGCTGGAACAGGTTGCAGCTTCAACAGCCTGACCACCCGGTTTGTCAGGCGATGCAGAAACATGACATGGTCTATTTTGTCCATTCCTGGCATCTGCAGCTGGCAAACAGTTCTGATTTGCTGGCCAGCACCGATTATGGCCAGCCGGTCACCGCCATGGCCGGGCGTGATACCATGCTGGGCACGCAATTTCACCCGGAAAAAAGCCAGCAGGCCGGACAGGCTTTGCTGACCGGATTTCTGAATTGGAGGCCCTAGGCCATGAGCCCGCAAAAACAGCAAAAAGGCCCGCGAATCACATTAGAAACAGCAACCGATCTGTCTGCCAATGATCTGTCTGAATTATGTGATGCGACCGAAGAGGCGATAGAGGCTGGCGGCGGCTTTGGCTGGCTGGCCCCGCCGCCCCGCAATGTGCTGGAAGATTATTGGCGCGGCGTGCTGCTGATCCCGGAACGCAGCCTGATTATCGGCAAGCTGGATATGGTGATTGCCGGGTCTTGCCAGATTATCCGCCCGCATCGCAGCAATGAGGCACAGGGGCTATCGTGCCAGTTGACGACCTTTTTTCTGGCACCTTGGGCACGCGGGCACGGGCTGGCGGCAAAGCTGGTTGCTGAGGCTGAGGATTTTGCCCGTTCCGAAGGGTTCAAGGTGATTAATCTGGATGTGCGCGCTTCGCAGGATCGTGCGATTCAGTCCTTTGAAGCGCGCGGCTTTCAGAAATTCGGCACACATCCCCATTATGCGCTGATTGATGGGGAGTTTGTGGCCGGCTATTATTTTACCAAATTGCTTTAGGGAAGCGCGTCATGCAGATTTATCCAGCGATTGATTTGAAAGATGGTCAGGGGGTGCGCCTGAAATATGGCGATTTTGACCAGATGACGGTTTATGCTCCGGACCCGGCCGCCACGGCCGCCGAATTTGTAGCCATTGGCTGCAGCTGGATTCATGTGGTGGATCTGGATGGCGCCTTGCAGGGCAAATCCGCCAATAATGAGGCGGTTGCCGAGATTGTCAAAACTGGTGCAAAAATTCAGCTGGGGGGCGGCCTACGCTCGCTGCAGGCGATAGAGGATTGGCTGTCTGGTGGGGTTGAGCGGGTTATTCTGGGCACCGCCGCCTTGAAAGATCCAGAGCTGGTCAGAGAGGCGGCGCGCGGCTTTCCCGGCCGGATCGCGGTCGGGGCCGATGCGCGTGGCGGCATGATCGCCGCCGAAGGCTGGCTGGAAGAATCCACCGTGCCGGTTCTGGAACTGGCCCGCCGCTTTGAGGATTGCGGGGTGGCCGCCCTGATTTTCACAGATATTTCCCGCGATGGCGCGCTGACCGGTGTCAATGCTGAGGCGAGCGCGGCGCTGGCCGAGCAGCTGGATATTCCGGTGATCGCCTCTGGCGGGGTGGCCAGCCTGGCCGATATTGAAGCCTGTGCCGCGCTGGCCCATAAGGGGCTGGACGGGGTGATAACCGGCCGGGCGATTTATGACGGGCGGCTGGATCTGGCCCGCGCCCTGCAAGTGGCTGGACAAGTGGCCGGGCAAGAGACCGGGCAAAAGACTGGGTCTGTGTAATGCTCTGCGCGCGTGTTATCCCCTGTCTGGATGTGCATGCCGGCCGAGTGGTCAAAGGGGTGAATTTCGTTGATCTGGTCGATGCCGGCGATCCGGTTGAACAGGCCCGGCTCTATGATGCGGCAGGTGCAGATGAGCTGTGCTTTCTGGATATTACCGCCAGCCATGAAGGGCGCGAATCCATCTATGATGTGATCGCCCGCACGGCTGAGCAATGTTTCATGCCGTTAACGGTTGGCGGCGGTGTCCGCGCGGTTGAGGATTTTCGGCGTATGTTGCTGGTTGGGGCGGATAAGGTATCGGTCAATTCCGCTGCCGTGGCGGACCCGGATTTGCTGGCCCGCGCGGCTGATCGGTTTGGCAGCCAATGTGTGGTGCTGGCGATAGATGCACGGCGCAATGACGCTGGCTGGTTTGAGGTTTTCACCCATGGCGGGCGGCGGCCGACTGGAATGGATGCGGTTGTCTGGGCTGAGCGGGCGGCGGCGCTGGGAGCTGGCGAGATATTGCTGACCTCAATGGATGGCGATGGCACTAAGGACGGGTTTGATCTGGCACTGACCCGGGCAGTGGCCGATGCGGTGCCGATTCCGGTGATCGCCTCTGGCGGGGCTGGCAAGCCGGAAGATTTCGCCGCGGCTGTTACAAAGGGTCATGCCTCTGCTGTGCTGGCCGCTTCGGTTTTCCATTTTGGCCAATTCACCATTGATCAGGCAAAAAAAGCCATGCAGGATGCCGGTGTGCCGGTGCGGCGGCTTGGCTGAACGGGGAGAGACAGGAATGAGCACCCATATTCTGGATCAGCTCTGGCAAATCATTGAAGCGCGTAAAAATGCTGACCCGCAGGAAAGCTATTCGGCTGCGCTGCTGGCGGCGGCCCCGGAAAAGCCGGCGCGCAAGCTGGCTGAGGAAACAACCGAGACCATCATTGAGGCGCTGAAAGGCGACAAGGCGGGCATCAGCCGCGAATCAGCCGACCTGCTCTATCATTTGCTGATCCTCTGGGCTGCTGCCGGGGTGACCCCGCAACAGGTCTGGGCCGAGCTTGCCAAGCGTATGGGCCAATCCGGCCATGCTGAAAAAGCCGCCCGCAAACCGCGCTAGACTGACAGGAGACAGGGAGCCATGTCCGTAAAAACCTATGATGAGGATAATATTTTTGCCCGTATCCTGCGTGGGGAAATTCCCTGTGACAAGCTGGATGAATGTGAGCATACGCTCTGCTTTCGCGATATTAACCCGCAAGCTCCGGTGCATCTGCTGGTAATCCCGAAAGGCGCTTTTGTGGATTGGGATGATTTTGCTGCCCATGCCAGCGCAACCGAACAGGCTGCCTTTGTGCGGGCGGTTGGCCGGGCTGCCAAGCTGGCCGGGGTGGATGCCAGCGGCTGGCGGCTTTTGTCCAATATCGGGGCGCATGGCCATCAGGAAGTCCCGCATCTGCATGTGCATATTCTGGGCGGGGAGCCTATCGGCCCGCTGCGCGCCCGCTGAGCAGGCAACTGCCCGATAAAAAAATCACTGGTAAAAAATTGGCCAGCGAAAATACCCCGGAGAAAATAACCCACAAAAAACACCCACAGAAAATATCAGAGAAAAAACCTCTGGTCTGGCTGTCCCTTATCCGCTATGTGACAAGAATGGCAGGTCATAAGTCTTGACCAAATTCACAACCGGAAACTGATTTTTATGCAGGCCAATCTTCACACGGTTGCCTTTCGTGGCATTGAGACCCTTTCTGTATCAGTTCAGGTGCATATGGCCTCCGGCCTTCCCTCCATGCAGATTGTCGGGCTGACTGACAAGGCGGTGACGGAATCGCGTGAACGGGTGCGGGCTGCCCTGTCCTCTATGGGGCTGGCCCCGCCGCCCAAGCGGATCGCGGTCAATCTCTCACCAGCAGATGTGGCCAAGGAGGGCGCGCATTTTGACCTGCCTATTGCGTTGGCCATTTTGGTCGCGATGGGAGCTTTGCCCACTGATCTGACAGAAGATGCGTTGGTG
>JADHLK010000016.1 GCA_016780695.1 Alphaproteobacteria bacterium
CGGGCCCTGTCTGAACCATCCGGTCAGGCTAGGCTCTCCTGACCGGGATCAGATCCGGGTCCAGAGTGCCAAAGCCGGGATTACTAAAACCCGGATTACCAAAACCAGGCAAACAAAAAGCCGCCCAAACAGAAAGTCCCGATTTTGCAAGCAAGCTCCACCCCCCATCGATTACTACTACAGGTAGTATTATGAAGAGATTTGTGCCCCGCGGGCCAACGGGCTGGCCGTTCTGGATGCTGGGACTGGTTGCCTGTGCGCCAGAGTTGACGTTGCGCGGGTGGCAAAGCCTGATTTTGACAGAAGGTATTGGCCAGCAGACCCGCGAGACAGGCTGGTTGCTGGTCGCACAGGATGCAGATACGCCGCCAGAGCAGATTATCTGGTCTGTCTCAGACAGTCGTTTTGCGCTGACCGGAGATCGGGCGGAACGCGCCTTGACGGTAAAGCCGGGGGCCCTTTTTGACTTTGAAACCGAGGGCCAGCTGCTGGAAATAGCGGTTTCTGTCTGGGACGGGCTGACCGCGGTAACACAATATTTGCCTATCCAGCTGACGGATGTGAATGAGGCCCCGCACTTCACCTCTCCGGCCCGCCAGATATTTGCCGGCAATGCGAAAGCTGGCGATCTCCTCTATCAGGCTGTTGCAGAGGACCCGGACAGCGACCCGGCCTGGGCGGCCCTTTCCTATAGTTTGAAGCAGGCCGGAGACCATGCGCTGTTCACTATTGATGCTCAGAGCGGAGCGATCCAGCTGCTGGCAGATGCGAGGGAATCCAGCTACAGCCTCGTTATACAAGCAAGTGACGGGCAGAATATCACTGAATTTGGGCTTCTGTTGCAGGCTGATATCCGGGTCTATGAACGCCACCCTCTGCATAAGCCGGTCTGGGTGGATGAGGCAGATTTGGGAACTTACCGGCTGGCATCTGGACAGCTGGATAATGATCTGTTCAGGGTCACCTCTGATGGGCGGCTCTGGTTTCGTGCTCAGCCTGATTATGAAAACCCGGCTGATGCTAATCGTGACAATCGCTATCTGGTGGAGATTAGCCGCAAAGATGCCGACATAACCAGCCTGTTACAGCTGGAAATAGTGGTTGAGGATATTGTGCGCGAAACCGGACGCACGCATCGTGAGGGCCAGCCATCACCGGAATTTCGGCCCTATTCCCAGCGGTTTTACCGGGACTGGATTGACCCGGATGACCTGCCCGCCCGCAAAACCCAGCATATCATCAGCGGCGAGATGTATGTCATGCCCCTATCCGGGCCGCTGCAGCTGATCTGGGGGATAGACACCAGCAAACCTGATGCGACACTCACCGTCCAGTCCCAGCTGGAGCGATTCCGGGCGGAGCTGGAATTATCCATGGCTGAGTATGAAAAGGCGACCAATATCGAATTTATCGAGATTCACTATGACAGCAGTAGCGCGGCGCCCTGGACCTACGATTTTATTATTCAAGGAGGTGTTTCAGGAACACCTGGCTGGTTTGCTTTTTTCCCTGATGATATGCGCGAAAAGCTGGTCTATGTGCCCCTGCCCTGGTCAACCAGCAAGTCGAATATGGGGGAAAGGCTGGGCGTTCATACGCATGAAATTGGCCATGCAAACGGGCTGAAACATCCCTTTGGCGGGGTCGGAGAAACTTATGATTATGGCTGGCCTATCGATGAGGGGTTGAGATTTGACAGTTTTTCGATGATGAGCTAAGCCCTGCGTTCCAGCCAGCATCTAAAATCGGCAGATATTGAGGCGTTGCGTTTTCTCTACGGCCCGCCTGGAGGTGACTGGTCTGATTCGCTGGAAGGCCAGATGGGCAGCGCTAAAATGCTGATGCCCAAGCTGGATTTTGTGCGCCGTATAGAGGTGGCCGAGACTCATGAACCTGTTGCCCGCCTGCCGCAAATAGAATGGGAGAGTTTGCGCGATAATTGGCTAGCGGATAATAAAGGGGCCAGCTATGTTGCGAATAGCCTGTCCTTTTCCAAATGGGCCAGCAAACTGGCCTTTATCGGCGCGCGCGACAATCATCTTTTCACGCTGGATAAGCAAACAGGCGATATTTGGCTGCGTCAGCGGCTGGATTTTGAACATCCTGTTGATACGCTGCATGATCCGAAATATGGCGGCAATAATATTTATGAATTGTTGGTGCGTGAAAGTTTTGACATCACTGCCAATAACGCCCTTTCAACAGTGCATCTGGACTTGCTGATTGAGGTGGCCATTACCGATATAGTGGAAATCGCCTGACCGCCTCCCGCAGGGCCGGAGAGATTGTTTTCAGCAGCCAGAGAAAGCGCGGTTTCCGCCAGCTGGCAAAGATTGTCGCAGCCGGTTTTCAGCGCAATCATGCCTGTGCTAGAGACAGGCTGACAAAAGACAACCCGTTGAGCAAAAAGCAGATGTCCACCCTTTCTTATCCTGACCGGCCGGAACAGGCCAAGGCGCTGGCCTATTGGCTGTTGATCATGGCTGGTGCTGTCGCGCTGATGGTGATTATTGGCGGGATAACCCGGCTGACCGGCTCTGGCCTGTCGATGGTCGAATGGCGGCCATTGATAGGGGCCTTGCCGCCGTTAAGCGAGGCCGAGTGGCAGCGGGTCTTTGCCCTCTATCAGCAATCGCCTGAATATCAGCAGGTGAATTACGGCATGGGGTTGGCGGCGTTCAAGCAGATTTTTTTCTGGGAATGGTTTCACCGTCTCTGGGGACGCTTTTTGGGGCTTTTGTTTATCCTGCCGCTGGTCTGGTTCTGGTGGCGCGGGCAGATTCCCTCTGGCTACAAGCCGGGGCTGGTCGGGCTGGCGCTATTGGGCGGACTGCAAGGTGTTATCGGCTGGTGGATGGTGGTCTCTGGTCTGGCAGATGAGCCTGCCGTATCGCAATATCGGCTGGCCACACATCTCTCCATGGCCTTGCTGATTTACGGGCTTTTGATTTGGGCCGGGCTGAATTTGCGGGACGGGCCATCGCGCCTGCCGACCGGGCATGGGGCAGGCACGCTGGGGCTGGTGGTGCTGACCATTCTGGCCGGGGCTTTTGTGGCCGGCATGGATGCCGGGCTGCTCTATAATGAATATCCGCTGATGGGAGACCGGCTGCTGCCGGTAGAATATGGCGAGGCCGGGCTGGCCGACCCGTTTGAAAACCCGGCCTCTGCCCAGTTTCATCATCGCTGGATAGCGGTGCTGGCAGCGCTGGCCGTGCTGACTCTCTGGTGGCGGTTGCGCCGCAACAGGCAGCTGGCGCGGCGGGCCGGGATGATGGCAGCTATGGTGCTGGTGCAATTCGGGCTGGGGATTGTGACCCTGTTAAACGGGGTGCCTGTCTGGCTGGGGGCCGCCCATCAGGCCGGGGCGGTTATATTGCTGGGGCTGGTGCTGGCCTGTCTGCATGCCAGCGCGCGGCAGAAGACAGGCGCGTAGAAACACTAAACCACCTAAGGTTTTAACAGGTCCAATTCAAGCAATAACTTGACGGTATTTTCCTGTCTGTGTTGTGGTAGAGTTTCAAAAATAGATTGCAAAACAGCTTGGCAGCGGGCCATAATCAGCAGATGAGCGAAATGCTGGCCATAGATACCCATCGGTTTGTCAAAAACCTGACCAAAAGCGGCTTTACCGAGGCGCAGGCTGAAGCCTTGGCGGAGGAGCAGGTGCGCCTGTTCACCAGCCAGCTGGTGACGCGTGACTATTTTGACACGCAGATGGCGAGCCTGCGGTCAGAACTGATGGCCTATATTGACAAGAAGCTGGCTGATCAGCGGGCCTATGTTGACAAAAGGCTGAACGAGCAAAAAGCCCATTCAGATAAAGAGATGGCCAGCCTGAGGGCCTATATCGACACCGAATTGGCCGGTCTCAAGCATGAGATGCTGAAATGGCTGATCGGGTTGATGATCGCGCAGGCCGGGCTGATTCTGGCCATTACCCAGCTTGCGTAATTGCTGCCTGTCAGGTCTTTTTCGGCGGCAGGGCGCGTCGGATAGACAATTCTGCCAGCTGGCGATCCTCCACTTCTGAAGGTGCGGCCATCATCAAATCTTCTGCCTTGCCATTCATCGGGAACAGAATCACTTCCCGGATATTGGGCTCATCGGCTATCAGCATGACCATCCGGTCAATACCGGGGGCAATACCGCCATGTGGCGGGGCACCATAGCGAAACGCGTTAATCATGCCGGGAAATTTGCCGTCAACCACTTCCGGCCCATAGCCAGCTATCGCAAAAGCCTTATACATCACTTCTGGCAGATGGTTTCGGATAGCCCCGCTGGACAGCTCCACCCCATTGCAGACCAGATCATACTGATAGGCCTTGATCTGGAGCGGGTCTTCATTTTCCAGCGCGTCCATCCCGCCTTGCGGCATGGAAAACGGGTTATGGGAAAATTCAATTTTGCCGGTCTGCTCATCCAGCTCAAACATCGGAAAATCAACAATCCAGCAAAAACGGAAAACACCCTGCTCAACCAGCCCCTGATCGGTGCCAATCTTGACCCGTGCCCGGCCAGCCAGACTGGCCGCCTCTGCCTCAACAGCACAGGCAAAAAACACCGCATCGCCATCCTTTGCGCCAAGCCTTGCTTTAATCTCAGCAGATTTTTCCGGCCCCAGCGCTTTGGCAACCGGCCCTCTGGCTTCGCCTTCGGCATAGATGATATAACCCATGCCCGGCGCGCCTTCACCCTGGGCCCAGCCATTCATCCGATCCGCAATCGCCCGGCTGCCGCAGCCCGGGCCGGGGACTGCACGCACCACAGCCCCTTTTTCGATATTTTTGGCAAAGATAGAAAAGCCGGAGTCGCGGAAAATATCTGTCACATCACTGATCTCAAGCGGAATGCGTAAATCCGGCTTGTCATTGCCATATTTCAGCATCGAGTCTGCATAGGGAATATGCACAAATTCAGCATCGACCTTTTTATCTGAAAATTCCTCAAAAACGCCGCGAATAACTGGCTCTACCGCTTCAAACACATCCTGCTGTTCAACAAAGCTCATCTCCAGATCGAGCTGGTAGAATTCACCCGGGCTGCGATCAGCCCGGCTATCCTCATCCCGAAAACAGGGGGCGATCTGAAAATAGCGGTCAAAACCAGAGACCATAATCAGCTGCTTGAATTGCTGCGGGGCTTGCGGCAGCGCATAGAATTTGCCCGGATGCAAGCGCGCCGGAACTAGAAAATCACGCGCCCCTTCTGGCGAGGACGCTGTCAGAATCGGCGTTTGAAATTCGGTAAAGCCCTGCTCCACCATCCGCCGGCGTATGGATTGTATAATCTGGGCGCGCAGCATAATATTGGCGTGCGGGCGGGCGCGGCGCAGGTCAAGATAGCGGTAGCGCAGCCTGGTTTCCTCGCCTGAATCCTCATCTGAATTGACTTGCAGCGGCAGCGTGTCTGCTGCCGACTGAACCGAAAATTCAGCGATGGTTACCTCTATCGCACCGGTGGCCAGATTGGGATTAACCGTCTCAGCAGAGCGTTCCTTGACCAGACCGGTGATGGTTACCACCGATTCATTACGCACCGCCTCAACAGCCGCAAAGCAGGCATCAGAGGTATCAATCACACATTGCGTCAGACCGTGGTGATCGCGCAAATCAACAAACACCAAAGAGCCGTGATCGCGCTTGCGATGCACCCAGCCAGACAGCCGCACCTGACTGCCGGCATCTGCCAGACTCAATTCTCCGCAATGATGACTGCGATAGATATGCATGCAAAAACTCCCTTATGCCGGGTCACCCCGCAACAGCGGCCGGGCAAGCCAAAATCGCGTGCAGTATGCACCAAAAGCCCTGTTTGGCAAGGGTTTTGCCCGCCTAGTCGCGGCGGCGGCGAGAGCGGCGGCTGCGTTGCGGGCGTTCACCCTCTTTCATTTCTGCCCAGGGCTTGCCCAAATCCGCCTCCAGCTGGGCTGCATCCAGATCCGTTCTCGGATTGCTGGACAGCGCAGCAGCCATCGCGGCCACATGCTCAGCAGAGGTGCCACAACAACCGCCAATGAACCGGGCCCCGGCATTGCGGGCATGAACAGCATAGCGGGCCATCAGCTCTGGCGAGCCATGATAGTGAATGGCCCCGTCAACAAATTGCGGAATACCGCAATTCCCCTTGGCGACAATATGCAGCCCCGCTGCCACCGCGCCAAATTTCTGCACCGAATCCATCAATTCTGCCGGCCCGATACCGCAATTTGCGCCAAAGGCCGCAAGCCCCATCTGCTCAGCAAAGCGGGCAAAATCTGCGGGCTGCACCCCCATCATCGAACGGCCATTAGTATCAAAGGTGAGGGTCGCGCTAACCGGCAGGCCGGTCTTTTTTGCAGCCCTAATCGCGGCTTCGGCCTCCTCCAGAGACGACATGGTCTCAATCCAGATCATATCAGCCCCGCCTGCTGCCAGTGCCAGTGCCTGTTCTGTAAAGGCCGCCTCAGCCGCAGCCGGGGTCAAGCTGCCCAGCGGCTCCATCAATTCGCCTGTCGGGCCAATAGAGCCAGCCACAATAACAGGCCGGCCCGCCTTATCAGCTGCTTCCCGGGCCAGCATCGCCGCCGCCTTGTTCAGCTCAGCCACCCGGTTTTCTGCTTTATGCAGCTGCAGGCGAAAAGCCGTGCCGCCAAATGAATTGGTCAGGACCAAATCGCTGCCGACCTCAATAAAGCTGTGATGCAGGGCGCGCACCTTGTCAGGCTGTTCAACATTCCACAGCTCCGGGGCCGCCCCCGGCTCCAGCCCATCGCTGAACATATTGGTGCCGGTTGCCCCATCGGTCAGGATATAGCCCTTTTCAGCCAGAATTCGGTCAATCAATAGCTGTGTCATGGCTCTCTCCCAATAGGCTGATTATGCACGAGGCCCTTTGCTGCGAGCCCGGCGCGGCGGGCGCAAGGGCTGGCCAGTTTGCTCGGCACGGCGGGCGCGCAGCTCATCCAGCAATTTGCGCTGTTCCGGCGCCGTCATAAAAGGCCAGCTGGCAATTTCATCACGCCGCCGCAAGCAGCCCCGGCAAGTGCCGCTGACCAGATCTATCTCACAGATACTAATACAAGGTGATACCAGCTGTTCGCTCATCTGTGAACAAGCATGGAAACTGCCCCCCTTTTTCAGGCCGCAACGCTCTGGCCATCTGCCTCTGCGGCGGCTTCCGACAGCAGACGCATAGCCTCAGCAATCGCTTTGTCATCGGCCGCGATAACCAGCTGGCCATCGCGCACAGCACCCGTCTCCGGCATATCGGCTTGCCCGCTTTCATCGGTGATTTTGCTGAGCAGGTCAACAGCGCTGCCAATAACCAGGATCGGCATTTTCTCTCGCTGGAAAGCCCGGATGATGCGCGCTGCGTGCGGCTCTTCAGCCAGCCTGTCCAGATGCGTTTGTCCAGCTGGTATCACCAGCCCGTCATAATCAATCGCCAGCGTTTCAGAGAGCTGGGCATCGACCGGATAGCTCATGCCGGTCCCGCTCTCAGAACGGCCATTGGCCAACCCGCCATGCGGGGCAATAACTTTCAGCTGGGCAGTCGCCTGCATCATCGCCCGCTGCACCGCAATAAAGCCTTCTTCGGCAAAACTATGGGCAACCATAATGGCAAATTTTTTCGCTGAAAGGCTGGCATCATGCATCATCTTCTCTCCCAAACATCACAATATTCAACCGGTCATGGCCGGCCGCTAGATACTAACTGGAACCGCATTCACCCGCCGGAGCCGGGAGCAAACAACATTCTAAAGGGTAGGCCGGGCAGCTCTGTCGGGCAGGGTTGCAAGCGGCAGGACCTTATTGTCATCTGCTGTTCAGCAGGCTGGCCGGGAAAAACCGGAACAGTTTGCGGGTTTTGCGGAAATTCATGGCCGTTCTATAGACCAGTTAAGGCTATTATTCAAGCCTTGCTGCGCTGCTTGATGCGCTTTTCCGCCGCTTTTTTTCACCTTCCGGGCCAATACCTTAAGGCCATCAAATCAGCCCCTTTGCACAATAGGCCGGTTTTTCCATCTTGCGCTAGACTTCCCCTGTTATGAGAGGTTTTCTTGCACCTGTTTGTCGTCTGACTGTTTGCGGTCTGACTATCTGGAGGCTGCCCATCGCCCTGTTGGCAGCTATCCTGCTGGCGGCCTGTGGAGGCGGGGACGGGGGCGGTGTGGCAGGCAGCGGGCCGCCAACCCTCAGCGGTGCGGCAGCCCGCCTCTTTTCCCCGCTGGCCGGTGGCCAGAACCTGACCGAGGCCAGCTTTGCCGCGGATACAGATAGTGGTCAGATAACCGTCTTTGACAACCGGGCCATGCTGACCGCTTTTCTCGCCAAACAGCCAGATGCCAGCCGCTTTATCAAAACCGGGCCGCAAACAGATCAGGCCAGACTGGTTTTTATTCCGGCCAATAGCGGGGCGGCCAACCCGGCCAGCGCGGCTGTGCGCGGGCGCTACCTGCTCTGGGGTCAGCAGCTGACCCGCCCGTCCGCCAGCGGCGATGCCCGCTATATAATGGCCGGCAGTTTCGTCTGTCCGGGTTGCCAGCTACCCAATGGCGCGCTATCCGGCGAATTACAGATCAGCTTTGCCACAGGCCGCACCCAGATAAGCCTGACCGGCCAGGGTTTTTCCTTTCGCACCCTGGCTGAGCTGGGCAAGAGCGGCAGCCTGACAGCACTCGCCAACCATCAGCCCAGCCTGATTCTGGATGAGGTGGTCCAGCCGGTCACCAGCTGGCGTTTGCGGGGCGGGCTGTTTGGTTCTGGCGGAGAGACAGCCGGGCTTGTCTTCGGGCTGGATAGTGCCAAAGGGCCGGTCACCGGCGCGGTGCTGGGCGGGCGCAGCAAATAGCCGGGCGCTCCTGCTGCCAAACTGTCATTTCCAGAGTAAGAGAAATGGAGCGGGCGACGGGGGTCGAACCCGCGACCTCGAGCTTGGGAAGCTCGCGCTCTGCCAACTGAGCTACACCCGCACCAGAGCCGCCAGACAGTTTGCCGGACGGTTTCTCTGTCTCCTGTCTGCCCTAATTTATCTCTCTGATCAAGTTATCCGTGCCGCTGCAAATGATCTCTTGTTCTGAAACTTGCGTATACGTCATGTAGTTGAACCGGCCCATCGTGCGTTTGGAACGATGCTACCATAAAAACAGGATACATCATGACCCCCTATGATAACAGCGACAATCTCGCCGAAGCACGCTCTGTGCGCCCAACAAGACAGGAAGCAGAGGAGGCTGTTGAAACCTTGCTGCGATGGGCTGGTGATGATCCCGCCCGTGAGGGTCTGATAGACACCCCATCGCGGGTTGTGCGATCTTATGAGGAATTTTTCTCTGGCTATCAGGATGACCCGGCGGCCATGCTGGCGCGCACCTTTGAAGAGGTGGAAGGCTATGATGAAATGGTCATGCTGCGCGATATTGATATGCAGTCCCATTGTGAGCATCACATGGTGCCGATTCTGGGGCGGGCGCATATTGCCTATCTGCCGGATCGCCGCGTTGTCGGGATTTCCAAGCTGGCACGGGTTATGGATTCTTTTGCCCGCCGCCTGCAAACCCAGGAAACCATGACTGCCCAGGTCGCCGAAACGATCCAGCAGGCCCTGAATCCAAAGGGGGTTGCTGTGCTGGTGGATGCCGGTCATCAATGCATGACCACCAGAGGCGTGAAAAAGCGCGATGTGTCAATGGTGACCACCCGCTTTACCGGCGCTTTCAAAACTGATAACAACCTGCGCGATCAATTCTACCGCCATATCCAGATGGGGCGCTAGTCGCCCGGCTTGCTGGACAGGACAGGCTGCGCGTCCTATAAAGGGGCTTGTTAAGAGCTGATAACAGCCCGCAGGACTCGCCGCGCTCATGCAAGCTTCCCCCGTCTTATCAATTCTTGGGCTGCTGGTAACCATACTGGCAGCCTTCATGCTGTTGCCAATGGTGATCGATCTGTTTGATGGCGCACCGGACTGGCAGGGATTTGCGATTGCCGCGCTGGGCACCGGTTTTGCCGGCACAGCCTTGTTCTTGTCCCAGCAGCGGCGGGCGAAAACAGAGTTAGGGCTACGCGAAGCCTTCTTGCTGACCAATGGGGCCTGGATGCTGATAGCGCTGTTTGGCGCGCTACCCTTTTTGTTTTCCAGCCTGTCCTTGTCTTTTACTGATTCGCTATTTGAATCCGTCTCCGGCATTACCACAACCGGGTCCACGATACTGGTTGAGATTGAAGAAGCCTCGCGCGGGATTTTGCTCTGGCGGGCCTTGCTGCAATGGCTGGGCGGGGTCGGCATTGTGGTGATGGCGATGGCGGTTTTGCCGATGCTGTCGGTTGGCGGAATGCAGCTGTTCCGCACCGAGAGTTTTGAAACAGCAGAAAAAGTAATCCCACGCGCGCGCCAGTTGGCAGGCGGAATTTTTGCGGTCTATTCCGGGCTGACCTTGCTTTGGACAATTATGCTGGTGATTGCCGGGTTGCCTGTCTTTGATGCGCTGGCGCATGCAATGACGACGCTGGCCACTGGCGGCTATTCAACCCGCACGGCCTCTGTCGGGGCTTTTGATTCGCTGGGCGTTGAGATGATTGTAATCGCTGGGATGATCGTTGGCTCCCTGCCTTTTGTGCATTATCTGGCCCTGACCAGAGGCGGCTGGCGTAGCCTGTTGCGGGATCCGCAGGTCAGCTGGTTTATCGCGCTGATACTTGGCATTGTGATATTGATCACCGCCTATCTGGCAGGCAGCGGCTATGGGCCCATGCAAGCACTGCGGCTGGCCAGTTTCAATGCGATCTCCATCATCACCGGCACCGGCTATGGCACCGCAGATTTTGCCAGCTGGGGCGGTTTTGCGACAACCATTTTATTGATCGGAATGTTTGTCGGCGGCTGTGCCGGTTCCACCACCTGCGGGATAAAGATGTTCCGCTTGCAGGTGCTGGCTGGCACCATCCGCGTGCAAATTGAGCGGTTGCTGCGCCCGCATGGGGTGGTGCTGACCTATTATCATGGCAAGCCGGTTCCAGAATCAGTGATGGATGCGGTGATGGGCTTTTTCTATCTCTATATCCTGTGTTTTGTGCTGTTGGCGATGGGGCTGGGGATGACCGGCCTTGATTTTGACACCGCCTTGTCGGGGGCGGCCACGGCGATTTCCAATGTCGGGCCCGGGCTGGGCGGGGTTATCGGGCCAGCAGGCAATTTCAGCCCGCTGCCTGATCTGGCCAAATGGATCATGTGTTTTGGTATGTTGCTGGGACGGCTGGAGCTGTTCACCGTGCTGGTGATGCTGAGCCCCGGCTTCTGGCGCAACTAGCCGCGCCGCATAGGCACGCCTCAGGGCAGAATAATCCCGTCAATAGCGGCAATATTAGCCCGTATTTCTGCATCAAACAGGGCCAGCGCTTGTAAAATTGTTTCTTGTATCGCCACATCATAATCTACCGGGCGCGCAGTTTCCGGCAAGGTAACAGATGCCTCAGAACGGATTTCGCCAGTGCCTTGCTGGCCCCCGACAGGTTGCAGCCACATTAGCCTGGCTGACAGTTCCACCCGCACCCGGCTATCCTGATTATCCTTGACAAGAGAGGTGATCTTTTCTGGCGGCGGCAAGTCGGTAACAATGACTGAGGCTTTGGAAATATCCAAAATCAGCTCACCTGATCCGCCTGCCGGAACCAGCACCCGGCTGGCCCAATCTGTCATAATCTGGGCCGGGGTGGGTTGCAGCAAATGTTCAATATGCGGGTCCTGCATCGGCATCGCCCAATTATCAATAATCTCCAGCTGGCGGGCATTGATTGATAAGGGGGCATAGGCGGCCGCGCTGAATTGCGGCGGGGCCACCGGCTGGGCTGTCTGGCAGGCGGCCAGCAACGAGACCAAACAGGCAAAAAACGCGAAACGGACAGGGAACAGGCGGATCATTGGCTTTTCTCCTGAGGCTCTTTTTTTGAGGCTCTCTCCTGAAAAAGACGCGGTCACTTCAGGCAGATACCCGCAATGATACCCGGATTATAGCGCAGCCAGCTGATCCTGTGAATAGGAACGGGCAGTTTTACAAAATTCGCATTCCACCACCAGCAGACCCTGATCATCTGCCAGCTCCTGCCAGTCTGCCTCGGCAAGGCCGCGTAATGCCCCCTCCACCTTCGCAGCTGAACATCGGCATTTGTCGCGCACGGGTCGCAAAGGCTGAATATGCGGGCCGAGCAGATGAAAAAGCCGCCATATCAGCTGCTCTGATGACAGATCGGGATCCAGTAATTCAGCGCGCTTGACTGAGCTGAAAAAGCTGACCGCATCATGCCAGATATCGGACGCGCCCGGCTGGGCCTCGCCGGTGCCGCCACTGGCCGCTATGGATTGCAGCATGATAGCCGCCCCATGCCAGCCTGTTTCAGATGGAGCCGCGGCTGTCAAAAACACCGACGCCAGCTGTTCAGAATTTTTGAACCAGAGATGGGCTGCATCACCCAAATGCGGTCCGTCCAGCTCAACAATTCCCTGATAGCGTTGACCATCTGGGCGGGTCGGCGATTGCTGGTCAATGGTAAAGGCCATGTAGCCAGAGCCCATCAAGCGCGGTAACACCGCCGGGGCCGCACAGGGGACACCGGCCAGCGCCTGTTCATCAAAAGCCGCATAGCTGCGCAAATCGCCTGCATGGGTCACATCCGCGAACAGCGTTTTCAGCGGCCCGTCTCCCTTGGCTTGCAGCGTGAAGACGCCTTCAAATTTCATCTGGCTGGACAGGCAGGCGGCCAGCGCCATCGCCTCGGCAGCCACCTCATTAACAGCATCCGGCCAGGCATGGCGCGACAGGATGGAGCTGACCGGGCCGGATAGCCGGGCCAGCCGGCCACTGATCACCGCCCGGCTGCTCTGAGGGCTGCCTGTCAGATAAAAGGGAAGCACCCCATCCGGCTCTTGCATCAGCCCGCCTCGCCCAGCAAAAACGCCAGAATCGCCTTTTGGGCATGCAGTCTGTTTTCTGCCTCATCCCAGACCACAGATTGCGGCCCGTCTATCACCTCGGCAGCCACTTCCAAGCCACGCTGGGCCGGCAGGCAATGCATGAAAATGGCGCTCGGATCAGCCAGTCCCATCAGTTTTTCTGTCACCTGATAGGGGCTGAAATCAGTCAGCCTTGTGCCTTCCTCATCGCCCATGGAAACCCACACATCGGTGACCAGAAGCGTCGCCCCGCTGGCTGCTGCTTCGGCATCTTCCATCAGATGAATCCGCCCCCCTTGTGCAGCGGCCCAATCCAGCAAGCCCTGATCCGGCCGGTAAGCAGGCGGGCCAGCCAGCCGCAATTCAAAGCCGAACAGAACCGCCGCCTCAATCCAGCTGGCGGCAACATTATTGCCGTCACCGAACCAGCTGACAATCTGGCCGGACAGGCTGCCCAGCCTTTCGATCATAGTCTGCAAATCTGCCATAATCTGGCAGGGGTGGGATCTGTCTGTCAGCCCGTTAATCACCGGCACGCTGGCATATTCAGCCATCCCCTCCAGCGTCTCATGCGACAGGCAGCGAATCATAATCGCATCCATAAACCGCGAAAGCACCTGTGCGGTATCGCCCAACGGTTCCCCGCGGCCCAGCTGCATATCACGGGTGGACAACACCAGCGGCGTGCCGCCCAGCTGGCTGATGCCGACTTCAAAAGAGACCCGCGTGCGGGTTGAGGGTTTTTCAAAAATCATCCCCACAGTCTTGCCTGCCAGCGGCTGACCAGTCCACTGGCCAGCCTTCATTGCAGCCGCCATATCCAGCATGGACTGCAACTCTGCCTTGCTGAAATCGCGCAAATCCAAAAAATGCCGAGCCATTTTCCTAATCCTCTTTCGGGCCATCTGCCAGACAGGTCCCCAGCAGGCTGAGCAGCTGGTTGATTTCTTCTTCACTGATTGTCAGAGGCGGCAACATCCGCAGCACATTTTCAGCTGCCGGAACACACAAAACCTGGCGGGCCCGCAAACGGTTGTTCAACTCTGCGACAGGCAGGCTATCGGCCAGCTGCAAACCAGCCAGCAGCCCCATACCGCGCCGCCCGGCAACCAGATCAGGATAGCGTTCTGCCAGCCTGTCCAGCCCGTCATGCAGCTGAGCTGAGCGCGCCCGGACCTGTTTCAGGAAAGGTTCTTTTTCAACTTCGCTCATCAACGCATTGGCCACCGCCGTCGCTAGCGGATTGCCGCCAAAGGTAGAGCCATGGCTGCCCGGCCCCATCGCCTCGCCAATTTCCGCTCTGGCGATCACCGCCCCGACCGGAAAGCCGCCTCCCAGCCCCTTGGCCAGCACCACCAGATCAGGCTGGATACCGGCGGCCTGAAAGGCGAATAAATACCCGGTCCGGCCCATGCCTGTCTGCACCTCATCTGCGATCAGCAGCGTGCCGAATTCCCGTGCCGCCTCGGCCACCCCCTCCAGATAGCCGGGTGGGGCTGCGATTGCCCCGCCCTCGCCTTGCACCGGCTCCAGCATTATCGCTGCTGTCTGCGGGCCCAGAGCGGCGCGCAGCGCATTCAGATTGCCAAAGGGCACATGGGCAAAGCCGCCCGGCATCGGGCCAAACCCTTCTCTGAAAGCGGGCCGATCCGTGGCCGCCAGCATGGCCAGCGTGCGCCCGTGAAACGCCCCGCCAGCACAGAGTATCTCTACCCGCTCCGGCTGCTGCTGGCGATAGTGAAAGCGGCGCGCCATTTTCACCGCCGCTTCATTTGCCTCAGCCCCGGAATTACAGAAAAATACCTGCTCCAACCCGGCTGCCCGGGCCAGCCTGCCCGCCAGCTTTTCCTGCTGCGGAATCCGATAGAGATTGGAAGTATGCCAGAGCAAATCAGTCTGTTCATGCAAGGCTGCTAACAGCGCCGGATGCCCGTGTCCCAGCGCATTAACCGCGATACCCGTGGCGCAATCAAGATAGACCTGCCCGGCCTCGGTGAACAGATAGCTGCCCTCACCGCGCACAAAAGCCAGGTCAATCCGGCCATAGGTTGGCATCACAGCCTGATAGTCCGCTGAATTCTGATCTGTCTGTTCAGTCATCTGCCCGTCCCGGATAGGTCAAAAAAAATCAGACCCGAAAATCAGCCGCCTACCTGTTGGAACTGGCGGCAATGCAGGGAAAAAAGAGCTTATGCCCCAAGCTGTGCATCGCGTCAAGAAAAGACCATGACAAAGAAGGCTTGGTGATAAACCTTAATCAGGTGAAACTCTGTCTGCTAACACTTTTGGAAGCGGCTTTCCTTATCGGGTTGCCGCCCAATAAAAAAGCCCTTCGGCGAATAAGTGGAACCGCTTCCATGCGTGTTAGCACAGCCCGATGCCAGGGTAGAAAAACGGGCTCTACCCGCAAGAAATGCAAGGCTTGGTTTTGATTAAAGACTTATTGTCACTGACAAGACAATCCATTCTGGCCAGAAAAAAGGCGCATCACAGGCACCGGCCCAGAACGATTGCGTCGCACCACAAGCTGATGCGGGTTGAGGTTTTTGCAGCTGGCGGGGAAAATCCGCTCTGGAGCTGGCAGGTCATCCATCCAGATGGCACGCTGCTGGTTGTGGGGCAGGACGCGTGCACCGCCAATGAGGCGCGCAAAAAAGCCTGTGCCTGGATAGATACCCATTAATGGCCAGATGAATTATTG
>JADHLK010000017.1 GCA_016780695.1 Alphaproteobacteria bacterium
GGCGGCATCATGGATATTTTTGCCGAGGCTGGCCAGCTGCCTGCCAGACTGGATTTTTTCGGTGATGAGCTGGAAAAGATCAGGCTGTTTGACTCGCTCAGCCAGCGCTCTCTGGAAGAGGTAAAGCAGCTGGTTTTGCGCCCGGCAGCTGAATTCCGCCTGGATGACGCTGTAATTGCCAATTTCCGCACCCGCTATCTGGAGCTTTTTGGCGGCGGGGCGGCACGGGACCCGGTCTATGAGGCCGTCAGTGCCGGACAGATACCGGCCGGGCTGGAACATTATTTACCGCTCTTGCATGATCAGCTGGCTCTGCCGGAAGAATGGCTGGAAGGCTGGCCAGTTATTCTGGATAATGACGCGCTGCCCGCGCTCACCCAGCGCAGCGCCCGCATAGCCGAATTCTTTGCCGAAAGACAATCCGTAGCCGAAGCGGATCAGGCCTGGCGGCCGGTGCCGCAGGAGCTGGCCTTTCGCAGCCCGCAGGAAATCGAAAATCTGGCCCGCCAGCCGGGCGTTATTCAGCTGCATAATTTTGATCCGCCCGCCGCCAGCCAGCAAGGCGTGCTGGATTTGGGGTGCAGTGTCAGCCCGGTCTTTGCTGGTGAGCAGGGGGCCGGGGCCAGCCCATCACAAGCTGCTGCCGCTGAGATTACCCGCCAGCTGCCGCAGACCCGCGTGTTGCTGACTGCTGCCTCAAAAGGGGCGGTGGAAAAGCTGGCCGATTTGGTGGGCGCGCATCTGCCGCAGCCAGTGCATCAAATAACAGATTTTGCCGCTGCCCGTCCGGGGCAGGTGGCGGCGTGCCTGTGGCCGTTGCGGAGCGGCTTCAGCTTGCCGGGTCTGCTGGTGCTCTCAGAACAGGATATTTTCGGGGCCCGCATTGCGCGTGCCACTTCCAGACGGCGGCGGGCAGAGGATTTTCTGCGGGAAGTCTCCTCTCTGGAGGCGGGCGAGCTGGTCGTGCATATTGAACATGGTATTGGCCGCTATGAGGGTCTGGAAACAATCCAAAGCGGCGGGGCAGATCATGATTGCCTGCGGCTGGTCTATGCGGATGGGGATCGGTTATTCTTGCCGGTGGAAAATATTGATCTGCTTTCCCGCTATGGCCGGGAGTCAGCAGAGGCGGTTTTGGATCGTCTCGGCGGGGTTGGCTGGCAGGCCCGCAAGGCCCGTATCAAAGGCCGGATCCGGGAAATGGCTGACCAGCTGATGCAGATTGCCGCGCGCCGCACTCTGGCCAGCTCAGAAAAGCTGGTGGTTCCGGCTGGCAGCTATGATGAATTTTGTGCCCGTTTCGGCTTTCAGGAAACCGAGGATCAGCTTGAGGCAATAGAGGCGGTATTGTCTGATTTAGCCTCTGGCCAGCCCGCAGACCGGCTGATTTGCGGCGATGTGGGTTTTGGCAAGACTGAAGTGGCCTTGCGGGCGGCCTTTGTGGCGGTAATGGCTGGCTATCAGGTTGCGCTGGTTACCCCGACAACCTTGCTGGCCCGCCAGCATGGCCGCGTCTTTACCGAACGGTTTTCTGGATTTGGTATAGAGACCGGCATCCTGTCGCGCATGACCAGCCCGGCTACGGCCCGCCAGCTGAAAAAGGATTTGGCCAGCGGCAGTTGCCAGCTGGTGATCGGCACCCATGCGCTTTTGTCCAAATCCATCAGCTTCAACAATCTTGGCCTGCTGATCATTGATGAGGAGCAGCATTTCGGCGTTGCCCAGAAAGAGCGGCTGAAGAGCCTGCGCGGGGCTGTTCATGTGCTGACCCTGTCAGCTACGCCAATCCCGCGCACCTTGCAAATGGCGCTGTCTGGGGTACGCCAGATGTCGCTGATCACCACGCCGCCTGCGGATCGTCTGGCAGTTCGCACCTTTGTTGGCCCCTGGGACAGGCTGGTTCTCAAAGAGGCAATAAAACGCGAGAAATTCCGCGGCGGCCAGATTTTTGTGGTCTGCCCGCGTATCCGGGATCTGGACGGGGTGCAGGAAAAGCTGGTTCAGCTGGTGCCGGAAGCGCGTATCCTCATCGCGCATGGCCGACTGCCCGCAGCCGAGCTGGATCAGGTGATGACTGATTTTGCTACCGGCAAGGCTGATATTCTGCTCTCGACCAATATCATTGAATCCGGCATTGATATTCCTACCGCCAATACGCTGATTGTCTGGCGGTCCGATCAGTTTGGTCTCTCCCAGCTCTATCAGCTGCGCGGGCGGGTTGGGCGGTCGCGCAACCGCGCCTATGCCTATCTGACGACTGAGCCGGACAGGCTGATCACCCAGACTGCCCGCCGCAGGCTGGAGGTGATGCAGACGCTGGATCAGCTGGGGGCCGGTTTCTCTCTGGCCTCTTATGATATGGATATAAGAGGGGCGGGCAATTTGCTGGGCGAGGAGCAGTCCGGCCATGTCCGCGAGGTTGGGGTGGAGCTGTATCAGGATATGCTGCGCCAGGCGGTGGCTCTGGCCCGATCTGGCAAGCAGGAAGGGGAGGGTGCCGACCCTCAGGATTTTGCCCCGCAACTCAATCTGGGCCTGCCCGTGCTGATTCCGGCCGATTATATAGAGGATTTGACGGTGCGGCTGGCGATTTACCGGCGCATTGCCGGGCTGGCAGATGAGGAGGCACGCGCTGCTCTTGAGGTAGAGCTGATTGACCGGTTTGGCCCGCTGCCGGAGCCGCTGGTCAATCTGCTGGCGGTGGTAGAGCTTAAAAATCTGTGCCGTCTGGCCAATATTGAGCGAGTCGAGGTGGGCAATAAGGGGGTTGCCTTCAGCTTCCGCAAAAATCATTTTGCCCGGCCGGATTCGCTGGTTGGCTGGATCGCGCGCCAGCCCGGCAGCCTGCAGATGAAGCCAGATCACCGGCTGGTGATGCGCGCTGATTTCAGCCGCCCGGCCCAGCGTCCAGACCAGCTGCGCCCGGTTCTGGCCCAGCTGGCAGATATGGCCAGCCAGCCGCTGCCGGAAAATCCCTAAAGCGGGCTTTCCGCCGCATCCAGCGCGTTCAGCAGCACTTCTGGCGGATGCGCTCCGGACAGGGCCAGCTTGCCATTAAGCACAAAAAACGGCACCCCTTCAATACGGTGGTTCTGGCCTTCTGTTAAGTCTGTGCGCAGCTGCTCGGCTGCTAGCTGCATGGCCGGGTCTGTGGCCAGCTGAGGCAGGCCGGCAGCCGCACAGATTTCCTGACGCACGCTGCTGTCTGCAATATCCAGCCCATCGCGGAAATAGGCCTGATAAAAGGCCTCTGTTACATCCTGCCCTTTGAGCGCGGCCGCCAATATCAGCTTTTGCACCGGGCGCGAATCAGGCTGTCTTTTAATCCGGTCAAAATTGAAACTGAGACCAGTTTCTGCCCCGGTTGCCTGAATCCGCCCGTAAATCGCTGAGGAAGCATGGCCGAATTTGGCATTCAGATAGGCTTGCCTGTCCATCCCCTCATCTGGCAAGGACGGGTTCAGCAAAAAAGCCCGCCAGATTATCTGAGCCTTGATCTGCGGGCGCATGGCCAGCGCCTGTTCCAGCCGCCGCCGCCCGATCCAGCACCAAGGACATACAATATCGGCAAAAATCTCAATCTGCATCATAGTGCCTTTTGGCAACCCGTCTGATTTCCCTGTTTGCATCATGGCGCAAATGACCCGCTGGTGCAATTATCCGGCTTTTGCCTGCCGGGCCCGCTTATGCTAAAGCATGATTGGGCAAGATCGGGCAAGATTGGGCAAGATCGGGCAAGATTGGGCGCAGATATGGCAAAATCGCAAACAGACATCGCTGAACAGGCAAAAAAAAGGCTGCTTGATACTGCCAAAACGCTGATCCTCGCGGCTGTGGATGCGGCGGGCCAGCCCTGCATTGGCACCGCCCCCTTTGTTAGAATAGAGGGAGATTTTTATATCTTTTCCAGTGAGTTGTCAGAACATATCAAAGCGATACTAAAAGGAGCAGAAAGCCAGTTCATGCTGCTGGCAGATGAGCAGGACAGCCAGAATATCTGGGCTCGGCAGCGCCTGTCCTTCCGTGCCGATATAGAGGAAATCGCCCGCACGCATCCGGCTTTTGAGGCGATTTGTGCCGAGATTGCCGCACGCCATGGGTCGGTTATGGATGTGATCAAACCGTTCGGCGATTTCCATCTGTTGAAAATTACCCCGAAAACCGGACGGCTGGTAACCGGCTTTGCCGCGGCCTTTTTTGTCTGCGGCCCGCAATTTGACATTGAGGGGCAGGTTGGCAATGGCTGAGGGGGAGTTTCCTGTTTTCTGGTCTTTCCGGCGCTGCCCCTATGCAATGCGGGCGCGGCTGGCCCTGAAAGCGGCAGGCCAGCGGGTCTGGCTGCGTGAAATCCTGTTGCGCGACAAGCCTGCTGCGTTTCTGGCGGTTGCCTCAGACGGCACAGTGCCGGTTCTGGTTCTGCCAGATGCACCGCCGGATGCAGCAGTGATAGCGGAGAGCCGCGATATCATGCTCTGGGCGCTGGGCCGCGCGGACCCGCAAGGCTGGCTTTTCGGGCTGTCCAGCGCGCAGATTGACGCGCATTTTGACCAGCTGGATGGCCCGTTCAAATATCATCTGGACAGGTATAAATATGCCAGCCGCTTTGACCGGGCAGAGGCTGCAGAGCATCGCCGCGCGGCTGCTGAAATTGCCAAAGTCTGGGACCAGAGGCTGGCCGCGCAGCCGGCCTTGTCAGGCAATCGGCCGGGGCTGCTGGATTATGCTAGCCTGCCCTTTGTGCGCCAGTTCCGCATCGCAGACCCGCCCTGGTTTGACGCACAGGATTGGCCGCATTTGGCCAGCTGGCTGACAGCGTTTCTGGAATCGGCGCAGCTGGCCGCCATTATGGAAAAATATCCGCTCTGGCAAGAGGGGGAGGCGGGCTTTGTGTTTTAGGCCAGATTATCTCAAGGCGCGGGTTCAGACCGCTTTTTGCGCATCATATAGCGGATATAGAAAATCAGTGCGCTGACCACAATCGCCCCGCCAATCATCGCCCGGTTGCCCGGCTGCTCTCCCACAAAAAGCCACACCCAGACCGGCCCCAGCACGGTTTCCAGAATCATCAACAGGCTGATATTCGCTGCTTGGGTGTAGCGGGTGGCAGAAGTCAGGCAGAAAAAGGATAGCGGCAGGATAAGGGCCCCGGAGACGCTGATCATCAGCGGGTCGCCATCCCACAGGCTCTGCGGGGCCACAAGCAGCAGCCCGATCACGCCGGAAAGCATCGTCCCGGTGCCTGTTACCAAGACAACATTCAGGCGCGGATTGGCCCGCAAGCAGACAAAATTTACCCCAATCAAGATAGCTGCCAGCAAGGAAAAACCTGCGCCCAGCAAAACCGAGCCGCCGCCCTGACGGGTCACCATCTGGACAGAGTCCGCATCCAGCACCGCCAGAGCCACCCCGCCAAAAGCGACCAGAATAACCAGCCAGGTTGCCATATAGGTCTGCTCGCCCAGCAGCAGGCGTGAGATAAGCGCGGCAAAGACTGGCGAGACGGCCAGACAGACCAGCACCAGCACCACTGAAGTCTCGGCCACCGCAAGGGTAAAAAATAGCCCCCCCATGCCGCCTGCCAGACAGGCCCCGATTCCGTAGCGGCTCAGCAGGATACGGCAATCTTGCCGCCGATTTTTGGCAAAGATCAGCCACAGGCTGCCCAGCACCAGACCACATAGGATCCCGCGCCAGGCCAGCATCGCCCACCCTTCCATTCCAGACAGGCGCATAAACAGCGTATCCGGCGTGATGACCAACGCCCCAGCCAGACCTAAAAGCAAGCCAAAGCCGGGCCGGGTAGTCCATCTGTGCCAGTTTTCGGTCATGCAGGTCTCTTTTTGATGAAATAGGATAGGGCAGAACGCGCCAAACCCTACGCCTGCCAGCCTAGCTAAGGCAAGCGGATTTGCTGATGCCTCACCCTAATTTGGCCAAAAAATCAGCAGCCTTGCCGCGCAGGGCCTGTTGCGTGCCTGCCTCCATTTTATGCCAGCTGCGGACCATCATACCCATTCTGGCATTGGCCTGCCATTTATCCTCATGCCTGGCAATAAAATCCCAGTATAAATAATTGAAAGGACACGAATTTTCAGACAGTTTCTCAGATGGATTATAGGCACAGCCGCGGCAATAATCAGACATTCGGTTGATATAGGCCCCGCTCGCCGCATAGGGTTTTGAGGCCATGATACCGCCATCTGCATAAAGGGCCATGCCGGTGACATTCGGCAATTCCACCCATTCAAACGCATCGGCATAGACTGCCAGATACCAGTCATTTACCGCGCGCGGGGAAAGCCCGGCCAAGAGCGCGAAATTGCCGGTGACCATCAGCCGCTGAATATGATGGGCATAGGCATTTTCCAGCGTCTGGGTAACAGTAATGGACAGGCAGCGCATCTCGGTCTGGCCATTCCAGAAAAAGCCCGGCAGCGGCCGCTCGGCTTGCAAATGGTTCAGCCTTGCATAATCCGGCATGGACAGCCAATAGAGGCCGCGCACATATTCCCGCCAGCCCAGAATCTGGCGGATGAACCCTTCGGCGGCGTTGATCGCAACCCGCCCATCCTGCCAGGCCTGTTCGGCCTGTTTGATGCAATCCAGCGGGGAAAGCAGACCGATATTGAGATAGAGCCCGATCAGCGCATGAAACATGAAAGGCTGATCCGCCAGCATCGCATCTTGCCAGCTGCCGAAATCTGCCAGCCGGTGGGTGATGAAATGTGCCAGATGCTGTTCCGCTTCAGCATGGGTGGTCGCATAGCTGAACCCGCCGATCTCTCCGGGGTGGTCAGCAAAACGGGTGGCGACCAGCTCAATCACATCAGCAGTGATCGCATCCGGGGTGATTTTCGGTATCGGCGGAACAGTCAGACCGTCGCGCGGCGGCTTGCGGTTTTCGCTGTCAAAATTCCATTTACCGCCTGCTGGCTTGTCGCCCTCCAGCAATATCTGCCAGTCGCGGCGCATCTCGCGATAGAAATATTCCATCCGCAGCTGCTTGCGCTCGCTGGCCCAGGCTTCAAAACGGGCGGTGCTGCACAAAAACCGGTCATCTTCCAGAATTTCAACCGGTATATCCAGCTCATCGCGCCATTGCCGCATCATCTCCAGAACCCGCCATTCGCTGGCCGCGGTCAAGAGCAGCCGGTTAGCATTATGGCGGGTGAGGGCGCGGCGGATTTCACCGGCAAAATTTTGGCTGTTATCCGGGTCTTCCAGCTTTATATAATCAATGTTCCAGCCATTTTCTTGCAGCTGCTCGGCAAAATGGCGCATCGCCGAAAAAATAAAAACCAGCTTTTTGGGATGATGCAGGACGCTGCGCGCTTCCTCAGCCACCTCTACCATCAAGAGCGTGTCCGTCTGACGGTCAGCTGCCTTCAGGCTGGCCAGTTGCGGGCTCAACTGGTCGCCGGTGATCAGCAGCAAAGCCCCCATCAGCTGGCTTTGGGCAGCGCTGCAAAGGCTTCCAGTGCGGCATCCCGGCTGGCTTTCATCGGCACAATCGGTGCCGGGTAATTCCGCTCCAGACGCACGCCAGCCGCTTGCAGAACCAGCTCTGGGGCTTCCCAGGGGCTGAACAGAAATTGCTGTGGCATTTCGGCCAGTTCCGGCACCCAATAGCGGGTATAAACCCCTTCCGGGTCAAATTTCTGCCCCTGCATGACCGGGTTGAAAATACGGAAATAGGGGGCTGCATCTGCCCCGCAGCCTGCAATCCATTGCCAGCTGGCCGCATTATTGGCCAAATCCGCATCGACCAGCGTATCCCAGAACCAGGCCTCTCCCAGATGCCAATGCAGGCGCAAATTCTTCACCAGAAAAGAGCCGACAATCATTCGCACCCGGTTATGCATATAGCCAGTGCTATAAAGCTCACGCATACCGGCATCGACAATCGGATAGCCGGTCTGGCCGCTGGTCCAGGCTTGCAGGGCGGTGCTGTCATCACGCCAGTCAAACGCATCAAAGCGCGGCTGCAACGGGCGGGTCGGCAGGTGCGGAAAATGGGTCAGCAGGTGATAGGAAAATTCCCGCCAGCCCAGCTCAGAACAAAAATGGTCAATATTCTTGTCATCGAAGGGGTTGACCAGCTGGCTGCTGGATCGGGCCGCGTGCCAGGCCTGATTGGGCGACAGGCTGCCGAAATGCAGATGTGGCGACAAGCGCGAGACAAACGGGCGGCCGGGAAAATTGCGCCCGTCCTTGTAATTGATCAGCCCTTTGGAAATGAATTTCTCCAGCGCTGCTGCTGCCCCGTCCTCGCCGACCTGCCAATGGCCAATCATCGGGTCATCCCAGCCCGTGCGCGGCAACAGGCCGAGCTTGTCCAGCCTGCCGGACTGCCAGCCCGGCGGCGCATTGGCCACAGTCATTTGCGGGGTGGGCAGGGGGCGGCGCGGCGGCTGGGCGGCCAGACAGCCACGGCGGTAGAAGGGAGTAAAAACCTTGTAGGGGGTGCCGTCCGGCTTGGCTATTTCCATTGGCTCCCAGAGCAGTGAGGCGGCGTGTGAGCTTGCCTTGAGGCCGCGCTCCCGCAAGGCTGTCTTGATGTGGCTGTCACGGGCTATGCGCCAGGGCTCATAACAGCGATTCCAATGGATAGAGGCTATATCACCTGCCGCCATCAGCTCTGGTAAGATTTCCTCCGCCCGGCCGGACAGGATGACCAGCTTGCCATCCAGTGATTTGTTCAGACTGTCCAGCGCGTGATGCAGCCAGACCCGGCTGGCCGCGCCCATCTTCTGCTCACCGGCATTTTCATCATCCAGAATATAGACAGGCAGCACCGCGCCTTCGGCAGCCGCCGCAGACAGGCCGGGATTATCTGCCAGACGCAAATCCTGCCGAAACCAGAAAAGTGATCGCATAGTCCCATCCTCGCATCGCTATCATGCTCATCCTTGCTATTTATTCGCACGCCAGAGCCAGACGGATCGCCAAGATAGGCCGGGTTTTTTGATCAAGAATTGATATAGGCCCGCATCATCTCGGTCTCAGCCTGATATTTTTCAATCATCCGGTTCACCACATCTCCGATAGAAACCATGCCAACCAGCTGGCCAGAGCGCATAATCGGCAGATGGCGAATACGCTTATCGCTCATCACCGCCATCAGATCAGAGGCGCTGTCGCCAGCTTTGCAGGTGACCACCTTTCTGGTCATCAGACCGATGATCGGTTGCTGGGCCAGCTGGCTGGCCAGTTCCGGTTTTGCCAGCGCCCGCACAATATCACGCTCGGACAGGATGCCGACCAGATCAGCCTCAGCGGAGACGACCGGCAAAGCACCGATTTTATGGGTTTCCAGCATTAGCACCGCCTCAGCAACGCTGGCTGTATTGGCAATGGTAATACAAGGCCGCTCGGCCAGTTTTTCTGTTAAACTCATGGCTTTCATCCTCCTGACAGGCTATTTGCCATTCTGGACTGATAACCATAGCCGGATTAAGAAATGGCCGCAAATGATCGGCTGGTCTAGCTGGGCTTTATGTTTGCCAGCCGAGCTTCCAGCCTTGCCCGATCAGCTGGTTTCAGGCTGACCCGCACAAATTCACAGCCCGCCTCATCAAACTGGCTTTCCAGTATCTGCCCGTTTTCATAGGCAAAGGCACGCGCCGCCCCGTCTTGCGGGCGAAAGGTCAGGCTGATGATATGCTCTTGTCCGGCCAGCCGCTGGTCTATCACCGCCAGCAGCTGGTTGACACCCTGCGCAGTGCTGGCAGACACAGCCAGCGCCTGCGGGCTGCTTTCCTGCAGCTCTGCAAGCTGGCCATCTGTCAGCAAATCGGTCTTGTTCAGCACCGGGATAACGCGCGCCTTTCTGGCTTCCTCATCAAGGCCCAGCTGATCCAGAATAGCTGTTACATCAGCTGCTTCGGCTTCGCGCATCGGCGAGGCGGCATCCTGAATATGCAGGATAATATCGGCCTCGACCGCTTCCTCGAGCGTGCTTTTGAAGGCTGCGATCAATTCGGTTGGCAGCTGGGTAATAAAACCGACCGTATCTGCTAAGACCGCTTGTCTGCCGGAGGGCAGTTTCAGCCCGCGCAAAGTCGGGTCCAGTGTGGCAAACAGCATATCCTTTGCCAGTACCCCAGCCTTGGTCAGCTGGTTGAACAGGGTGGATTTACCGGCATTGGTATAGCCAACCAGCGCAATACCCGGCACCGCATTGCGGCTGCGATTGGCCTGTTGCAAGCGGCGCGTACGCACCACTTCTGCCAGCTCAGCCCGCAATCGCACCATTCGGTCTGTCAGCATCCGCCTGTCCAGCTCTATCTGGCGTTCGCCCGGCCCGCCCAGAAAGCCGCCACCCCCCCGCTGGCGTTCCAGATGTGTCCAGCTGCGCACCAGCCGGGAGCGCTGATAGCCAAGATGTGCCAGCTCCACCTGCAGGCGGCCTGCATGGCTTTGCGCTCGGGCTCCGAAAATTTCCAGAATAAGGGCGGTGCGGTCGATGACCTTGGCTTGCAGGGCCTGTTCCAGATTGCGCTGCTGCACAGGTGTCAGGGCGGTATTTACAATCACCACCGCCGCCGTTTCCAGCTGGTCGATAAAGTCAGCGACAAATTCAATACTGCCCAGCCCGATATAGCTGGCAGCGCGCGGGGCTTTCAAGGTGATAACGCGTTGCAGGGCAACTTCCAGCCCAATAGCTTCAGCCAGACCGCTGGCCTCATTCAGCATTTCCTGCGGGCTGCGTGGCAGCGGGCGGCTCTTGATCTCTGGATGCAGGATGATGGCAGCGGGCTTACCCATGCAATGCCTGCCCATCCAATGCCTTATCGATATAGTCGGCGGCTGTCATCTGATGATAGCGGGCCTCCAGCCCCTGCAACCGCACCGGCTGCGGGTCCACAATCTCTATCTCAGCCCCGCTTTGCACCGCATGATGCAAGGCGATATTGGTGATATTGACGCTGAAGGAGGTGCCGATAAAGACCATTTTTTCGGCTGTTTGCATCCAGCTTTCCGCCTCTGAGATACGATATTGCTCGGTATAATATTCATCAAATAACAGCACAAAAGGCTTCAGCGAGACAGAGTTTTCCGGCCCGCCGTGGCCAATTTTGAAAGCATCGAGCAGAATTTGTTTGACCGCTTTTTCCTCCAGACCTTCTGCAGCTGCTGCAATATCTGCCCAAGGGGCTTGCATCGGCTCTTGCAGCTGGTCCTGTTCCGCCAGCCGCAAAACCTGATCCAGCCGGCCATGAATGGGGATATAGCCCGGATTGCCTGCCTTGCCGTCCAGCCCGTCTATATTCTGGGTGATCAGCTGCTTGTCGGCCAGCCACTGATGCACCGTATTGGGCCGAATGTCACGGTAGCTGGCAAAGCGTTGGTAATACCAGAGCAGAAACTCATCCGGCTTTTCCAGATACATCTGGCGGGTGGCCATCTCTTGCGGTGTGTAATTAACGCTGCCAATCGTCCAAAAGCCATCTGTGCCGCGAAAGGTGGGAATGCCACTCTCGGCGCTAACCCCGGCTCCGGTGATGTAGAGTGTCTGCATAATGAATTCAGCTTTGCTGGCGATTTTCGGAAAGGCAACTGAACAGCACTGGCCGACAAAGGTCAAGACTGGCGGGCCGGATTGTTCAGCCTAGCCCCGCCATTTAATTGAGCAGCACATGGAAGGTATTTGCTCTGCCGGGCCGGTGCCAGTCTTGGCTATTTGCAGCATCGCCTCCAGCAATTCTGCGCGGCGGCCCGAGGCCGCCCCCATCTTGGCATCATCCAGCCGCCCCCGATACTGCAGCTGCCCCTGCTTGTTGAGGCCAAAGAAATCAGGCGTGCAGACCGCCCCATAGGCGTGCGCAACGGCTTGCGTCTCATCAATCAGATAGGGGAAGGCGAAGTTATGCTGGCGGGCAAATTCGGCCATGCGGGGCGGGCTATCCTCAGGATAAGCCTGATAATCATTGGCTGAAATGGCAACTGTAGTGATTCCGGCCTCTTGCAGCTGCTGGCTGTCTGCGACCAGCCGGTCTATCACCGCTTTGACATAGGGGCAGTGATTGCAGATAAAGGCGATCAGCAGCCCATTTTCCCCCATCAGAGAGGCCAACGAATGGCGCAGACCCTCAGGTGTTGCCAAATCAAAAGAGGTGGCCTGCCAGCCAAAATCACAAATCGGCGTATCAAGCAGCATCTGTTGCGCCTCACAAATAGTTATTTTATTGGAATAAATGGCTCCCCGGGACGGATTCGAACCGCCGGCCAAGCGATTAACAGTCGCTTGCTCTACCGCTGAGCTACCGGGGAATAAAGGTAGCCAAATCAATAGCTTAAGTGTTCTACGGAATGTGACTTCGGTTTGTAACCCCTGAATCAACATCTTGTGGTCGTAAGGAGAAAACCATGAGCCTAGAACAACTCAATTTGCTGGCGTTAATGAGTAGCGATTCGGCATTAAATTGTCAATCCGAGAGCGAAGAATTTAAAACTTTCCACGATACGGAAGACCGTTCGTGTTCGCTTGTCTAAAAATGAGCCTAAAACCAAGCCTGAAAATTGGGATTATTAGCCTACTTTGAAAGAGTGTGCTGAGAGTGTCCATTAACCTTAAATGTCCGGGCACCCACCACCGCAATTCTGAAATGCGTGGCGGAAACTGCTTCTCGGCATTAAATGATTTTGAAAAACTGAGAGCATGAGCGTTTGGGAGTGGCCACATTTACAACTTTGTGGAGCATTTGGAGAAAATCTATAGCATATTAGATAGGCACACCAATCTTTATGCGGTTTATTTCAACGAGCTCATTCACTTTGCTATCGGATTGACAGCAAGATTTCCTGTTCGATTGAGCGTGTCACCTGCTGCATAAATCCTTGGCCGGGCGTTTGCGCAAGGGCTTTTTCAATATCTGCCGGAGACAGGGCAAGCCGGGCCAGAAGCGCCGGGGCCGCAACGCTTAGAATATAGGCGGACAGACTGTCAGAATTAGTGAAACCCAGCAGCCTTGCCGTTTCTGTCATGCTGAATTGACCGGGATTGATTTTAATGACAGAGGCCCCGGCAAGGAACTGGCTGCCACCGAAATAGCCATCAATAGGCACCCCCATCGCGCGCGGCCAATCAGATTGAAGCGTGTTGTCAAAGCTGTTTCTGAAGGCAACGGATATCTGGCCGAGTGTCAGCGCACAATCAATTTGTCTTTGCCTGGCAATTTCTGCATAGGCCTCACTATATTGGGCGAATTTGCATACCGCCAAATTTGATTTGCTGGCCGGGGCCAGAGCCTCTGAGCCCAGTTCACTGGATAAGGAGGGCGCGGAGAGTGAGTAAAAGCAAAAGAGGGATAAACCGAACGATTTTAGCAAGCGTAAAGGAAACAAGAAACAGTCTTTCATTTTGGATGGAGTTTTGAATGTTCACCATGACGGGATCGGCCGATAGATGGGGCCTGGCTATTTTTCAGATAGCTTCACTATTATGTTTATTAATCTTTTCCGGTCAAGCACAGGCCAGTCTGAAGGATGGAAGCTATCCCGGCCTTTATAAGGTTATATGGGTGGGCGGCGATTCCGATGCTAAAATAGGTGATAAGGGGAAATTCTTTTTTGAGATAAAAGATAGCAAGCTCGTAGGCATTAATGTGCCAGGAGATGATGTTATCAATCGAGCAAAATTTCGTTCAAAAGTGTTTATCGAGGAAGAGAAAATGGTGGGTGATATCTATTTGGATATCGTTGAACAAGGCTACCCAATAACCGTCAAGATGGCAGTAGAAGGGGTGGTGGCTGATGGAGCATTTATTGGAAAGGCAACAATCTCTCTTATCTCTGTTAATGGCACAATGATGGGAGATACTCCGATTGAGAAATTCATTTTCGAGTCAAATTGACCAATCCGTGCTGCTTGGCGTTAGAGCATTCAGAAATCCATATGCTCTTAAGAGGCGAGTTTTTTTTAGAGTTAAGATTCGCCAGAATGCTTTTGAAAGCTGCAAAGGATTAAAGTTACATAGCACCCTTTATCGATAGTTTTTTTTGTAGCTTAAGTGTGTTCTCTTGCTGCCGTAATAGACAGCCTTTAGGGGCATTCATTTTGGGGCTTTCATGATGTCGAAAAGCCCAATATCAACGGGTAATTTTAGGCCTCTGACAATATGCTTGTTGGTGCTATAATGGCGACTGAGACTGTTATCAGTCGAGTCAAAAACTATAGACCAAGATGTTGATTTATAAGGTAAATAGAACCGCCGGCCAAGCGATTAAAAGTCGCTTGCTCTACCGCTGAGCTAGCGGGGAATAATGGCAGCCAATTCAGAAAACCGGGCTTTATCAGAAGGCTGTTTCAGGTCCCGTCCGAAGATTTTGACATCACAAGACAGGCAAACAGGCACAGAAAGATAACTCACCGAGTTTGCTTGCCACATTGCTAGCGATTTCACAGGAAATTGTCAAACTCAAAAATCTTCTAATCCTTGCCAGTCATTCAACTTGCTATCTAATCGATATCAGAATTTCTTGTTCAATTCTGCGGCTCACCTTCTGCATGAAATTTTGGTCGGGCGATTGCAAGAGAGCCTTTTGAATATCCGCCGGAGACAGGGCAAGGCGGAGCTTTTTATCATTTCGGTAAATAATCAGATTATGGGCGAAATTTTATTAGAAGAAATGCTCTTTGAATCGGATTGAGCAGAAAAAACCTTGCCGGTTGCCGGGCTGCCCTAGCTGATTTCGCCAGTAATTTCGCCAGTAATTTCGCCAGTAATTTTACCAGTAATTTTACCGGTAATTTCGCGGGCCGCTTTGTTGAGATCGGTCTGATCCAGCGCCTCCAGATGCAGGCTGAGCGTTATCTGGCGCTGGTGGCGTGTTGCAGTTCTCTTGTAGGCCGGGTCATAATGGGCGGTGATCAGCGCCTCGGCCAGGGCCGGAAAATCTCCTTTTTCCAGCAGCTCCTGCCAATGCTCGGTCTGTTCTGCCCCATGGCGCTGTTTCATGCCGCTGATAAGCGGCTGAAAGCGGGCCGGCTCTTGCAGCAGAAAATCATAATCGGCCAGCAAAAAGGCAACCCGCGCCGCCAGGCTGGCTCTCAGCTCCACCGCTTCGGCTTGCTGCATAACAGACCAGAGGCGGGTGGGAATCTGCACGCTGCCAATGCGTGAGGATTCCGCCTCAACAAAAACCGGGCGGGTCGGACCAAGCTGATGCAAGGCATCGGCGAGCCGCGATTCAAATCCTTTCTGGCTGGGTTGCGACTGGTTTGGCAAGGCTCCGAGCAGCGAGCCGCGATGGCTGGCCAGCGCTTCTAAATCCAGACTCTGCGCCCCGCTAGCCGCCAAAGCCGCCAGCAGCCGCGTCTTGCCTGTTCCGGTCGGCCCGGTAATCAGGGTCAGACGCAGCCCGCCCGGCAGCCTGTCCAAATCAGACAAAACCTGCCTGCGATAGGTTTTATAGCCCCCCACGAGCAGCCAGCTGCGCCAGCCAATTTCGGAACAGATGCGGGCGAGGGCTGCTGAACGCT
>JADHLK010000018.1 GCA_016780695.1 Alphaproteobacteria bacterium
ACATATTCTGCGGCTTGAACGGACACACCGCCACCCCCTGATTGGCCAGCAGGCGGCACAGCCCGGCGACCAGCAGGGATTTGCCTACGCCTGATCCGGTTCCCATGAACATCAACGCAGCGGTCATTGCCCACCCCCCAGATTTTTGCAAAAATTTCAGCTCAGATGATCGCTGAGGCCGGTTACCCCTTATCAGGAATGGCGGCCATAATAAAGGCCCACAACATGCTCTGCCTCAGCAAAAAACAGCCAGCGCGCCGCAAAAACGCCGATAAGATGCACCGCCCCGGCCAGCCCGGCTGCCAACAGGCCCGCCCCACCTGCCAGCAGGCCCGCCCCACTTGCCAACATGATCGCAGCAGGAAGAATGCTCATCCCCAGCAGGGCTATCACCCGCAACCGCAATGCGTGCTTGCGCCCGATGCGATAGACCATCTCATCCAGCAGGTAATTGCGGCCTGTATGGGGCGGCTCAAACAGACGCAGCTGACCGCGCCCGCCAAGGCCCGTCGCACTCGCCAGCGTGGAACCGGCCTCAGCAAATCTCTGCCCGCCGCGATACCAGACCCAGAGCTGGGCCAGACCGGCCAGCCCAAACAGCCCCGCAGCCAGCCCGGCCTGTGCCGTAATCAGCGCGCCGCCAGCCAAGGCCAGCAGGATAAACAGCACCACTGTGCCCGGCTGGTTCCAGCGGGGCACTGTTTTCAGCTGCGAATAAATCATGGCTGTCGCCAGCACGGTCAGCAGGCTGAGCCCGGCCCCGGCGCGGCCCAGCCAAACCCAATCTTGAGCAAAAAAGACCTGCCGCAGCCCGAACAGACCCATCAGGCCCAAAGCCGCAACAGCCAAAATCGCCTCACGGCTTAGCCAGCTGGTCTGCCACTGGCTGAAGGCGCGCCAGAAACGCTGCGGATTGCCCAAGTGAAAGGTTGAGGCAAGCAGCCCCCCGCCTGACAGGATAAAAGCCATGGCAAACAGCCAGAAACCGATCATTCCGCCGGTCTCGGCCTGCCCCAGACCCAGCCAGAACAGCATCCCGAAACCAAGGCCGGACAGAACAGTGAAAATAATGACAGACGGGGCCGGATTCATCTCATAATTTCTCCAAAGCCTTATCCAGCCATTTCAGGAACCCTTCTGGTTCTTCTGCTACAACTGGCAGCACATCCCCCGCCTCCGGCTGATCCAGCCAACGATCCTTGATGCGCGGCAGGAGATATTTATTCACCGGTTTGGTTCCCTGCTCCGGCATCAGATCGACCGCTTCCCGCTCAGCCACCAGCTGGCTGACCGCACTGTTCGGGTCGCCGAAATCGCCGAAATGGCGCGCTCCGGTGGGACAGCTGCGCACACAGGCCGGTATCTGATCCTCTGCTGCCAGATTTTCATTATAGATGCGGTCCACGCACAGGGTACATTTTTTCATCACCCCTTCGGCCTGATCCATCTCTCGCGCGCCATAAGGACAGGCCCAGGCACACAGCCCGCAGCCGATACACGCCTCTTCATTGACCAGCACAATCCCGTCTTCTGCCCGCTTATAGCTGGCCCCGGTCGGACAGACGGTCACGCACGGGGCGGTTTCACAATGCAGACAGGATTTTGGAAAATGCACATTCTGGGCCGGGCCGTCCTCTAGTTCTATCTCAAAGGAATGCACCCGGTTCAGAAAACTGCCTACCGGATTTTCCCCATAGGCATCCATATCCGAGAGCGGCGCGCCATAATTTTCTGTATTCCAGCCCTTGCAGGAAATCACGCAAGCATGACACCCGACACAAATATCGAGATCAATAACCAATCCCAGTTTTTTATCAGATGCTGGCGGTAATTGTGTCATCTCTCACCTGCCTTTTTTTGCGGGCTTTGCTGGTCCGGGCCACTTTGCTGGCGCACAGTTTGCGGCCCGCGGCCAACAGGTGATTTCTGCGGTGGAAAATGCGGCTGTGATTCAGCGGGCGGCTCAGTCTTTTCAATAGCAACCCGCAGGTCAAACCAAGCCGCCTGGCCGGTCACCGGATCTGAATTGGCCCAGCGCAACCCATCTCCTTTTGGTGGCAGCAATTCATGGATGAGATGGTTCAGCAAAAACCCCTTACTGGCTTCCGGGGCTTTTTCATCCAGCGCCCAGGCCCCCTTGCGCTTGCCTATCGCATTCCAGGTCCAGACTGTCTTGCTGTTCAGCCCGGCCATGCGCGCCACCGGCACGGTAATTGAACCATGCGGCGATGTGACCTCAGCCCAATCTCCCTCGGCAAAGCCTTTTTCCTGCCAAATCTGTTCCGGCAGATAGAGCGGGTTTATACCATGTATCTGACGCAGCCAGGCATTTTGCGTGCCCCAAGAATGATACATCGCCATCGGACGCTGGGTCAGCGCATGATAGGGATAGTCTGCTGTCTCCTCTTGCGGGGCATACCAGAGGGGCAGCGGGTCCAGCTGGGCCTTGATGCGGGCACGCAGATGATCCGGGGGCTGGCGCGTTCCATGCCCCTCAGCTGCCAGCTGGAACCGGCGCAGCGGCTCTGACCAGAGATCAAAAAGATAGAATTGCGGCGCATCATACAGCCCGGTTTCCACTGCCCAATCCTGATAAGCCTTGTTCCAGGGTTTGAAATAGAGCGCCTCTTGCGGGATATGGGCGGTAAAAAAACTGCCATTGTCTATATAGGTCTGCAGCTGCGTCTCATTCACCTCACCGCGGCCTGATTTTTCGCCTTTTTTGCCACGCCAGCCCGCCAGCGGGCCAATGCCGGGCCGCCTTTCATGATGGGTGATATAATCGGCATAATCAGCATATTTCTGGCTGCCATCTTCCTTTACAAAGCCCTGCAATCCCAGACGCGCGCCCAGATCACACAAGACTGACTGAAAGCCGCGCACATCCCGGTCCGGCTCAATCACTGGCCAGCGGATCGCATCAGCTGCTGCATCCGCCTCGGAAATCGGCCTGTCCAGCAGAGAGATGCAATCATGGCGTTCCAGATAGGTGGTATCTGGCAGGATCAAATCTGCATAGGCAACCATCTCGGAGGAATAGGCATCTGAATAGATAATTTTCGGAATGACATAGCTGCCATCGGCATTAGTCGCGGTTAGCATCTCCATCACCCCGCCACTATTCATTGAGCTGTTCCAGCTCATATTTGCCATATAGAGAAACAGCACATCCACCGGATAGGGATCGCCTGCATAGGCATTGGAGATTACCATATGCATCAGCCCATGCGCCGACATCGGATTTTCCCATGAATAGGCCTTGTCAATGCGGGCCGGGCTGCCATCTTCTTTCAGGCACAGATCATCCGGCCCCTCAACATAGCCCAGATGCGGGCCATCCAGCGGGGCCCCCGGGGTTACCTTGCAATGCGGTTTGGGATGGGCAGAAACCGGCTTTGGATAGGGCGGCTTGAAGCGGAAGCCACCCGGCACTTCTACCGCACCCAGCAGGATTTGCAACAGATGCAACGCCCGGCAAGTCTGAAACCCGTTCGCATGGGCAGAAATGCCGCGCATCGCATGAAAGCTGACCGGCCGGCCCACCATTACCTCATGCGTTTCACCGCGAAAATCTGTCCAGCTTTGCTGTATCTCTATCGCTTCATCAAAGGCGGTGCGCGCCAGATCAGCCGCCAGCTTGCGAATTTGTCCCGGCTGCAACCCGCAGCGTTCGGCAACCTGTTCCGGGGCATAGGCCGGGTCCAGATATTTCGCCGCCATGCGGGCCATAACAGTGCGATGTGTGAGGCCATCCCTTTGCAGCTGACCATTCAGATCCGGGCGCACCCCTTTTGCGTCCCAGCGCGCCGGTTTGCCGGTATTTTTGTCAATGACCAGCTTGTTACCCTCTGCATCGCGCAGGAACAGACCATAGTCCGGGCTGCCGGGATCATCATTCAGCAGGAGCGGGGCATTGGTCCATCTGGACAGGTAATCCAGATCAATCTTGCCAGCCGCCATCAGACAATGCACCAGAGCCAGAATAAGCAGCCCATCTGTGCCCGGGGTAATGCCTATCCAATCATCTGCCACCGCATTATAGCCAGAGCGCACCGGATTAACGCCAATGATCCGCGCCCCGCGGGCCTTCAGCTTGCCAATCCCCATCTTGATCGGGTTGGAATCATGATCCTCAGCCACCCCGAACAGCATAAACAGCTTGGTATTATCCCAGTCAGGCTGGCCAAATTCCCAGAACGCGCCGCCCATCGTATAGATGCCGCCTGCTGCCATATTGACTGAGCAAAAGCCACCATGCGCCGCATAGTTCGGCGTGCCGAAAGCCTGTGCCCAATAGCTGGTAAAACTCTGCGATTGATCGCGCCCGGTAAAAAAGGCCAGCTTTTCGGGATTTTCCCGATGCAGCGGGGCCAGCCAGCCCGTAGCCAGCTGCAAGGCTTCTTCCCAGCTGACAGGCTCAAACTCGCCAGAGCCACGCGGGCCCACCCGTTTCAGCGGCTGTTGCAGGCGCGATGGGGCCAGAACCTGCATAATTCCGGCACTGCCCTTGGCACAGAGCACCCCCTGATTGACCGGATGATCCCGGTTGCCTTCGATATAGACAGGCTTGCCCTTTTTGAGATGCACATTAATGCCGCACCGGCAGGCACACATATAACAGGTGGTTTGCCGGACCTCATCAGACGGGCGCGGCGACAAATTCAGCAAAGGTTCAGCCATAAAACCCTTCTTTATCATTTGATATTCCCCATCAGCTCATGCCAGATGATAGGGATGGCAGGAAGTCCGCCTCTCTCTTTACTTTGAGTTAAGCTCCCGAACCCGGCCCTGTCAATGCTGCCAGCCAGCCCAAACTGTCCTCGGTCCGGCCAACCGGTCTGTATTCAGCCCCGAACCAGCCCTGATATCCCAGCCGGACAAATTCGGCCAGCAGCCAGCGATAATCCAGCTCTCCGCATGAGGGCGGGCCGCGATGCGGAACAGCGGCAAATTGCACATGACCGATCAGGGGCTGGTATTGGCTGAAATAATGCACCAGATCACCGCCCTGGCGTTGCAGGTGATAGCAATCAAACATGATTTTGATATGCGGGCTGGCCAGCTGATCAACCAGAGCAGCGGCCTGATCACTATTTTGCAGGAAATAGCCCGGCACATCATGCCGGTTTATCGGCTCAATCAGCAACCCCATCCCGGCCAGAGCCGCCTGATCAGCTGCCCAGCGCAGATTTTCGGCAAAGGTTTTTTCCGCCTCTGGCCCGCTGGCAACCCCGGCCATGATATGCAGCTGGCGCGCGCCTATCTGCTGGCCATATTCCAGACCCTGATGAATCGCCGCACGGGCTTCTTCTTGCCTGCCGGGCAGGGCTGCCAGACCAAATTCCCCAGCCTCCGCCCGGCCGCGCACCGTATTCAGACACAGCATGGGCAGCCCAGTTTCGGCCAGCGCAGCCTGCAATTCTGTCTGATCGGTATCATAAGGCCAATGACATTCGACAGCCTGAAACCCGGCCTCGGCGGCTGCCCGGATTGCCGCGACCAGCGGCCGATCAGTGAATAACAGGCCCAGATTGGCAGAAAAACGCATTCCCCCTCTCCCCCTTTTTGGCAAAGCTGGTTTGTCCATAATCTATAGAATAAAAGCAGGCTAAAAACAAAAACCGGGCCCCCTGATACAAGAACAAGGGGCCCGATGTTACTTTTCAGGATAAGGCAAGCCGAACAGGCTTACTTTTCCGGCAGCTCCTCCGGCAGAACCAGATTCAGCACAATCGCCAGCACTGCTGCAGGCAGCAGGCCGGATACCATCAACAGCTTGGCTGTGCCTGGCAGATATTGCAGGGCCGCAGGCTCCATCTGCAGGCCAAGGCCGACAGACAGGGAGATGGCAAAGATCACCAGATTGCGGCGATTCCACTTCACTTGTGAGAGCATCGACACACCTGCCGAAGCAACCATGCCGAACATGACGATAACCCCGCCGCCCAATACCTCGATCGGGATGGTAGAGATAATCGCCCCCACTTTCGGGATAAGGCCACAGACCACCAGAATAATCGCCCCGATAGTCACCACCCCGCGGCTCATCACCCCGGTAATGGCAACCAGACCAACATTCTGGCTGAAAGAGGTGTTCGGCAGAGCCCCGAACAGGCCAGCAACGGCACTGCCCAGACCATCTGCATAGGTCGCCCCTTCAATTTCCTTGTCTGTTGCTTCACGGTTCGCACCACCGCGTGCAATGCCGGATACATCACCGACTGTTTCCACAGCCGAGACAAACGCCATCGCACACATACCGATAATTGCAGCCGCGGTGAATTCTATGCCGAATTTGAACGGCACCGGAGCTGAAAAAGCGGCCGCCCGGCCGATACCGTCAAAGCTGACCATACCCATTGCCCAGGCAACGAGATAGCCAACGACCATGCCCCACAGGACAGCCCCGACAGACAGCATTCCGCGGCTGAAAAATTTTAGCCCGAGCGTGACCACAATCACCACCCCGGCCACCAGCCAGTTATTAAAGCTGCCATATTCAGGCGTGCCCATCGCTGGCACACCGCCAGCCGCATATTGGATGCCGACCTTAATCAAGGCCAGACCAATCATCAGCACGACGAGGCCAGTCACCAACGGTGGGAAAGCAAAGCGAATACGACCGATGAAGGTGCCCAATACCGCATGGAACAGGCCCCCTACAACAACGCCACCCATCAGGATGGCAATCGCATCAACTCCCTTGCCCGCCACCAGCGGGATCATGATCGGCACAAAGGCAAAGCTGGTTCCCTGAACCACCGGCAAGCGCGCGCCGACCGGGCCAAAACCGATTGTCTGAAACAGGGTGGCGATACCGGCAAACAGCATCGACATCTGTATCATATAGATCATGAGCGGAAAATCGGGTGAATTGGACCCGAAACCGAAACCCGCCGCACCGGCCACAATAATTGCTGGCGTCACATTCGAAATGAACATTGCCAGAATATGCTGGATCCCAAGTGGGATCGCCTGTGCCATCGGCGGGGTGTAATTGGGATCTGCCAGTTGTTTGGCTGTTCCCAGTGAAGTATTAGCTGCCATTTTGTCCCCCTTTTGCTAGCTAATATTGGATTTGAGTCTGGTTTCCAGATATTTTGGAACTTAATCAGTCTTTCTGAACAACCATAAAAGGCTCCTCAAACCAGAACTCCTCCAGATTGTCCCCGCTGCCAATACGGTCAATGACCGCGAACAGCCCGGGACTGTGCAGGGGTGTCAAGACACCATGCCATATATTGCGGTGAAAACTCACCGCATGATGTGCCGGGATCAGAAAAGCTCTTGGGAAACTAGGCCGCTCCCCCACATCTGTTGCGACTATAACCAAAAAGGGATTCTCTGTCATGGGAATAAAACTTTGACTGCCCAGAGGGTGCCTTTCCATCATATCCAGCCGATAGGGAAAAGCCCGCTTTTCTGCCAAAAACAAGCTGATCCCAGCACGCCCATCAGAAACATCCAGCTGCGCCAGATCATGCCAGCGTCCGCATTTTCCCTGGTTAATAATCATATCTGGCGAGCCTTCAGTCGCCAGCAAATCGCCAAAAGGCGCGAATGAGCCCTTTTCGGCGGTTTCGGTGAAGATATGGCGGTTTTCCGGCATAGTCTCTGGCTATTCTTTTCTGGTCAACCTGTCGGCGCGGCCGCGGCTTTGAGGGGCATATGCCGGTTGACATCCTTATAGAGCAGATAGCGGAACGGGCCGGTTCCGCTGGCATAGCAGGCTTGCGGACAAAAGGCCCGCAGCCACAGAAAATCCCCGGCCTCTACTGCAACCCAGTCACCATTGAGATAATAAACCCCGCTGCCTTGCAGAATATACAGACCATGCTCCATCACATGGGTTTCAGCAAAGGGAATGAGACCGCCCGGTTCAAAATTCACGATATTTATATGCATATCATGGCGCATATCAGCCGGGTCCACAAAGCGGCTGGTTGACCAGCACCCATCTGTATCCGGCATGGCCAGCGGTGCGGTTGCCGCATCTGAGGTGACAAAACTCTCCGGCTTGTCCAGCCCGGCTGCTGGCTGCCAGATTTTGCGGATCCAGTGAAAGCAGCAAGGCGCGGCTGATCTGTTCTGCAACGACCAGCGGGCCGCTGGGGCGATATAGACATAAGAGCCAGCGACCAGCTGGTAGGTCTCGCCCTCCAATATTAGCTCAGCTGTCCCGCTGACCACAAACAGCACCGCTTCGGCTGTCATCTCCTCTTCTGGTGTGTCAGACCCGCCCTGGGACGCGACTTCCATCAGATAATGGGAAAAAGTCTCGGCAAAACCGGTCATTGGCCGGGCCAGCACCCAAAGCCGCGTTGCCTGCCATCCCGGCAGATAGCTGGCCGTAATATCCTGCTGGGCATCCTTGCCGATCACGGCATAGGCTTCGGTAAAGTGCGATTTGCCGGTCACCAGCCTGTCCTGAGGCGGCAGCCCGCCGACAGGGGCGTAATAGGGCGGTTTTTTCTCAGCTGCCAAGTCCCGGCTCTCCTCTGGCTGATCCCATTTGCAACATGACCAGCCTGTGCCGCGCTGCAAAGAAGCTTGCCTATAATAGATCAGTTAGCCGCAGCCGGGCAATTTTTTCCACTTCCCGGCAAGCGGTGGTCAATTCAGCAGCCTGATCATTTTCTATCCGGCGGGTAAAAGCAGCCAGAATATCCACCTTGTTCAACCCGCGCACCGCGATGATGAAAGGATGCCCGAACTTGGCCTTATACTGATCATTCAGCTGGGTGAATTGACTGCGCTCTGCATCGGTTAGCATATCCAGCCCGGCACTGGCCTGTTCGGAAGCTGATTCAGCCGTCAGCCGACCCGCGGCCGCCAGCTTGCCTGCCAGATCAGGATGCGCGTCCAGAACCGCCCGCTTTTTATCATCCGAGGCTTGCCGGAAAATACAGCAAAGCGCAGAATGCAAACCGTCCGGCGTATCATGGGCGGGTCCCAGCTCTTGCTCAAAAGCTGCCTCGGCGATCCAGGCTGAATGTTCAAAAACCCCGCCAAAGGCAGAGACAAAATCCTGTTTTGTCATCTGGCTGGGGCAAAGGCGCGGCTGGGTTGCCGGATACTGCACGGCCCAATGGCGGGCTATATCCACCCGCCGGGCCAGCCAAACCCGGTCATGGCCCTGCACATAATCAATAAAGCGGCGCAGCGCGGCGGTGCGGCCAGGGCGCCCGGCCAGACGGCAATGCAGGCCGATATTCATCATCTTTGGCGCACCCTCCAGCCCCTCTTGATAGAGCGTGTCGAAACTGTCTTTCAGATAGGCATAGAACTGATCGCCTGAATTAAAGCCCTGCGGCGTGGCAAAACGCATATCATTGGCATCCAGCGTATAGGGCAGGATCAGCTGCGGCCCGCTGCCGGTATTCACCCAATAGGGCAGATCATCAGCATAGGCATCTGACTGATAGAGGCACCCCGCCTCTGCTGCGACCAGCTCTACCGTATTTACCGAGCAGCGCCCGGTATACCAGCCTTCTGGCGGGCTGCCGGTCAAATTTTCATGCAGCTGCAGGGCGGCGCGTATCTGGGCGCGCTCCTCCGCCTCTGTCATATCCTTATGCTCAATCCATTTATAGCCATGGCAGGCAATTTCCCAGCCCGCCTCCTGCATCGCGGCCAGCTGGGCCGGGCTGCGCGCCAGAGCTGTGGTCACGCCAAAGACGGTGACCGGAATTTGCGCCCCGGTGAATAGCCGGTGGAGCCGCCAGAAACCAGAGCGCGCGCCATATTCATACAAGGATTCCATATTCCAATGGCGCTGATCCGGCCAGGGCTGGGCACCGACAATTTCTGATAAAAACGCCTCGGAAGCCGGATCGCCATGCAGCAGGCAATTCTCGCCCCCCTCTTCATAATTAAGCACAAATTGCACCGCAATGGCGGCCTTGTCAGGCCAACAATCTTGCGGCGTTTGCGGCCCGTAGCCGTGCATATCCCGCGGATAACGCTGCATTGTTTTTCCTCGCTTCCCGGAGTTTTACTGGCAGGGCGTATTTTTGATCAATTATTCATTTTGCCCAAATTATTTTTTTCGCTAGTGTGACAAAACCTGCAGAAAAAGCGCACAAATCAGGGGAAAAACATGGCCAGTCTGCTGTTGAAAAATGCTGACATAATTGTCTGCATGGATGATGCCGGGCGCGAATTGCAGACCAGTTCCATCTATTGCCGCGATGGCATGATTGAGGCAGTTGGCACAGCAGACGACCTGCCTGACAGCGCCGATCAGGTGATCGATTTGACCGGCAAAATCGTTATTCCCGGCCTCATCAATACACATCATCATTTATTTCAAAATCTGACCCGGGTCTTGCCTGCGGCCCAAAATGCGACGCTGTTTGGCTGGCTGACCAGCCTCTACCCGATCTGGCAAAATCTGCGCCCCGACCATATCGCCAGCGCGGTATCAGTGGGGCTGGCCGAACTGGCCCTGTCCGGCTGCACCACCTCATCAGATCATCAATATCTTTATCCGAACGGGGCGCGGCTGGACGAGTCGATAGAGGCCGCCCAACAGCTGGGGATGCGCTTTGTGGCGACCCGCGGATCAATGAGCATCGGGGTCTCCAAGGGCGGCTTGCCGCCGGACAGTCTGGTTGAGGATGAGGCCGCTATCTTAAAAGATTGTGAGCGGGTGGTGCACGCCTATCATGATCCGAAAAAAGGCGCGATGATCCAGGTGGCGCTCGCCCCCTGCTCACCTTTTTCAGTCTCGGTTGGGCTGATGCGGGAAACAGCTGAGATGGCCCGCCAGCTGGGCGTTGGGCTACATACGCATCTGGCTGAGAATGAGGAGGATATAGACTATTCGCTGGCCCATTTCGGGATGCGGCCGGGCGAGTATGCGCAATCTGTCGGCTGGGTTGGCGAGGATGTCTGGCACGCCCATTGTGTGAAGCTGAACACGGCTGAACAGCAGCTGTTTGCCCGCACTGGCACTGGTATTGCCCATTGCCCCTGTTCCAATATGCGGCTGGCCAGCGGCATCGCCCCCTTGCGCCAGATGCTGGATATCGGGGTGCCGGTCGGGCTGGGGGTGGATGGGTCTTCTTCCAATGATTCAGGCCATATGCTGGCAGAGGCGCGCCAGGCCATGCTGCTGCAACGGGTTGGCGGCAATCCGGCAGCCCTGAATGCGCGTGAAGCCTTGCGGCTGGCGACACGCGGCGGGGCTGAGGTGCTGAACCGCCGGGATATTGGCCAGATCAGTCCGGGCTATGCGGCTGATATGGCGGTTTATGACCGCGATACGATTGACCTGTCCGGCACCTGGACAGACCCGGTGGCCGCGCTCATCTTTTGCGGGCCGGTCAAAACCAGACATACGATCATCCATGGCAAGCTGGTGGTGGAAGATGGCCAGCTGGTCAGCCTCGATCTGCCAGCCTTGCTGGAACGCCACAAACAGGCCGCGCTCAGCCTTTTGGCCAGCTAGAACCCAAATTCAAGAGCAGGCCTCCTGCTTCGCCAGCCAGACAGCTATCTGCCCGGCAACAGATAGGGCCAGAAAGGCCGGATCCTTGCCCGGTATTTCCGCCAGCCCGATAGGACAGACCAGCCGGGCCAGCTGTTGCTTTGAGATGCCAGCCGCGCCCAATCTACTTTCAAAACGCGCCCGCTTGGTGGCTGAGCCGATCAGGCCAAGCTGGAAGAAATCATCCTGTTTCAGCAACGTATGGCAAATCGCCTGATCAAGCGCGTGCGAATAGCTCATCACCAGATGCAGGGCCTGGCTCTCTGCATAGCGGGCAATATGGGCCGGATCGCTGGCGATCACGCGGGTAATGCTGGCATCAACATCAGCTGGAAAGCGGCTCTCCTCAGTATCAATCCAATAGCGATCCATCGGTAAATCACCGGTTATCGCCATCACCGCCCGACCGACATGGCCGGCCCCATACAGATAGAAAGGCACGCGGCGGATATAGGGCTGGCTGGCGACAGGCGGGCGCGGCACATCGCGGGCGAGCGCGGCAGGCAGGCTGTTATCTTTTGCCCCATGGGCCAGCCAACCCGGCCGATCTGCCAACAGGGCCTGCAAGGCCGACAGCTGGGCAGGCGGCCAAATCTCCAGCACCGCCTCTACCGACCCGCCGCAACATTGGCCCAATGCCGGACCTAAAGGATAGGTGCGCCGGGTGCGGGCAAAGCTGTCTGGCTGTTCGGCCAGCAACCGGCCCGCCTCTGCCAGCAGCTGATATTCCAGCTCACCGCCGCCAACCGTGCCAGCCAGCAGACCTGGTGATCCGGCTCCTAACCCGGCTCCCAACCCGGCCAGCATCACCGTGCCAGCCTCTCTGGGGGTGGAGCCGCGCGTCTCAGCCAGCAGCACCAGACAGCAGCTGCGGCCGGCAGTCAATTCCTGCAGCAATTTCTCGGTCCAGCTGGCCAGCTTATATGCCATCTACCGGTTCCGCATCGCCGCGTTCAGCAACCGTTCTGCGGTTGCCGGCGCATCCAGCCCGGGATAGCCGGGCCCGGCGGCTGCCAGCGCATCTGACAGGGCAAAAAACACGCTCATCCCCAGCATGAAGGGCGGCTCTCCGACAGCTTTGGAACGGTGAATCGTCGCCGAAAGATTGCCTTCCGTAGCCAGCAAATCCACCCGCAAATCAAGCGGCCGATCAGAACAGGCCGGAATCTTGTAGGTCGAGGGGGCGTGTGTCAAAAGCCGCCCATCCTTGCCATAGACCAGCTCTTCACAGGTCAACCAGCCCGCCCCTTGAATAAAGCCGCCCTCTATCTGGCCGCGATCAATGGCCGGATTGATCGACTGGCCGGCATCATGCAGGATATCGGTGCGCAGCATCCGGCTCTCGCCCGTATAGAGGTCCAGCACCACCTCACTGACTGCCGCGCCATAAGCAAAATAATAGAAGGGCTGGCCCTTGCCAGTCTCGGCATCCCAGTGAATATCCGGCGTGGCATAATAGCCGGTAGAGGATAGCGAGATACGGCCCTGCCAGCATAGGCTGGCCGCCTCGGCAAATGTCATTTCCTCCGGCCCGATATGCACCCTGCCCTCAGCAAAACGCACCTTGTCCGGGGGCTGCTGCCATTGGCCAGCCAGATATTCTGCCATGCGGTCGCGGATAGTTTCGGCAGCCCGAAAAGCGGCCATGCCATTCAAATCGGTGCCGGATGAGGCAGCTGTGGCAGAGGTATTGGGCACCTTGCCGGTAGAAGTCGCCGAGACCCGCACCATCGCATCGGGCAGGCCAAACAAATGGGCTACGATCTGCCGCACCTTGGTATGCAGCCCCTGGCCCATTTCCGTACCGCCATGATTGAGATGCACTGAGCCATCGGTATAAATATGCACCAGCGCCCCGCCCTGATTGAGCATGGTCTTGTTAAAGCTGATGCCGAATTTGACCGGCGTGAGTGCCAGACCCCGCTTGACCATCTGATGCTGGCTGTTCCAGTCCGCGATCTCCCGGCGGCGGGCATGGTAATCTGCGCTATTGGCCAGCTGGTCAGTCAGCCGCCTCAAAACCCCATCGGTGACCGGCTGGCCGTAATGGGTGCTGGCCGGGGCGGCCGGGCTGTCATGATCCGGATAGAAATTGGCCTGTCGCACGGCCAGCGGATCGCGCCCCAGCTGATGGGCGATCCGGTCGATCACCGCCTCTATGCCCAGCATCCCCTGCGGCCCACCAAAGCCGCGGAAGGCTGTATTGGAAGGGGTGTGGGTTTGGCAAAGGCGCGTGGTCACTTGCATATTGGCTATGGCATAGCCATTATCAGCGTGCAGCGCGGCCCGTTCGGCTATCGCCTTGGACAAATCATAGGACATACCGCAGCGCAAGGCCTGATCAAAAATCACCGCCCGGAGGCGCCCCTCCTCATCAAAGCCGGCCTGATAGCGGATCAAGAAGTCATGCCGTTTGCCGGTAATCCGCATATCATCATCCCGGTCATAGACCAGCTTTGCCGGGCAACCGGTCAGCCGGGCCGCCAGCGCGGCGATACAGGCTGGCTGATTGGCCTGGCTTTCCTTGCCGCCAAAGCCGCCTCCCATGCGCCGCACCTCTACGGTGATGGAATGGTTTGGCACAGCCAGCAAATCGGCAACCTTGTGCTGAATTTCGGTCGGATGTTGCGAGGAAACAAAAACTGTCAGCTGATCATCCTCGCCCGGTATGGCCAGGGCCGCCTGGCCTTCCAGATAGAAATGCTCCTGCCCGCCGATCTCAATCTGGCCCTCTATCTGATGCGGGCTGGCGGCGAGCTCAGCCTGCGGGTTGCCTGTTTCAATCTGCCAGGGCCGACCCAGCAGTGACCCTTCTGCCAACGCCTCTTCAATCGTCAAAATAGCTGGCAGTTCCTCTATCTCCAGCACTGCCGCGCGCATCGCCGCCCGCGCGGCCCGGATGCTGGTTGCTACCACCGCATAGATGATCTGGCCGTGATAGTGCACCCGCTCCTCAGCAAAGGCGGGGTCATCGCCGAAAACCGGGCTGACATCATTGCGCCCGGGAATATCGGCCGCGCTCAAGACCCGTACCACCCCCGGGGCTGCTGCCACGGCTGTCACATCCAGCCGCTTGATGCGGCCATGGGCAACCGGGCTGAGACCCGGCACAATCACCAGACAATTCGCCGGAACCGGCAAATCATCTATATAGCGGGCGGCCCCGGTGACATGGAGGACAGCGCTGTCAAGGACAGTTTCCCGGTGCAGTGAGCTGGTCATCGGCCTGCCCCTTCGCGGCCCAGACCCAGCCCGTCCAGCCCATCCCCGGCCAGCCGCATCACCGCGCCTGAAGCAAGACCGGCAAACAGCTTGGCCAGCAGATTGCCTGCCACCGCGGCGCGGTAATCGGCACTGGCCCGCATATCCGTGATCGGCGCAAAATCCGCTGCCAGCCCGGCCAGAGCCGCGGCAGGTGGTCGATCGGCCAGCACCACCCCGGTCAGCGCCTCTTCACATTGGCGGGCGCGGACCGGCACCCCGGCCATGCCACCAAAACCGCAGCGGGCGGTGATGATCTGGCGGTCTTGCAGTTGCAGGAAAAATGCCGCCATAACCGCCGAAATATCCTGATCAAAACGGCGCGATATTTTCATTGCCTGAAAAACCTGCCCGTCCCGCAATTTTGGCAGGCGCACCGCGCGCAGCCATTCGCCGGGCTGGCGATCCTGAACGCCATAGCTGAGGAAAAAATCCTCTATCGGCAGGATGCGTTGCTGCGGGCCTTTTTGCAGGACAAGCTCCGCGCCAAGGGCCAGAAAGGCCGGCGCCAAATCGCCTATCGGAGAGCCATTGGCAATATTGCCGCAAACCGTGCCGCTGGCCCGCACCTGGGTTGAACCAAAACGCCGCCAAATCTCGCCCAGGGCCGGAT
>JADHLK010000019.1 GCA_016780695.1 Alphaproteobacteria bacterium
TGCAGCTTGCGCGGGGCCAGCGAATGGGCGAGCGCCTGGCCATCTGTATTGGCAACCAGGAATTCGACCCCTTCCAGATTGGTCTGGATCATATTATTGACCGCATTGCAGCCAGCCCCGCCAACACCGATCACGGTGATTTTCGGGCGTAATTCCTGGGTGGTTTGCGGAACGGAGAGATTGATAGTCATGTTAGGCTCCTATGGTTTCAGTCTGCTTGTTCAAAGGGTTGATTTTTCAGGTTCTCAGGCTTTCACATTCAGCTGGTCAGCCAGCTGGTCAGGTCCCGCGGCATCGCCATCGGGCATGGAAATAAAAGCTGGCCAGTTCCGGTCGTGTCATACGCATTTGCCGCTTCCTTTCCTTAAATATGCTCACGCAGCCATTGGCCGAGCCGGCCAAACGGGTTTTTCGGGGCAGCCAGCGGGCCGGTTTCCTCTTCTGGCTCGCTCTCGCCCTCGGCCAGATGCATGGCCATGCCAACCGAGGCCGCAAAGGGCAGGTGGCTGGGGTGACTGTCCAGCCCGTCCAGACCTTGCGGCAGGCCGAGCGTGGCTGTCCGGCCCCAGTAATGGCTGACAAAATCGGCCAGCCCGGTCAGCTGCGCCCCGCCACCGGTCAGCACAATGCGCTGGCCTATTGCGGCGGTCATCTGGGCGGCTTCCAGGCGCTGCTTGATTAAGTCCAGAATTTCCTCCACCCGCGGCCGGATGATGGCCGCCAGTAAGCTGCGTTCTGCTGTCTCGCCATTGGGCAGGGTGATTTGTTCGGTTGGCAGGCCGACCGTATTCAGCACAAAATTATCGCCGCGGGCCGGAAACGGGGCAGCCGCAAGATGATTTTCCGAAACCGCTGTGACCGACCCGTCCATCGCCTTGATCCGTTCCGCATCAGCCAGCCCCAGATTCAGGATGCGGGCCAGATCGCGGGTGATATGCTGGCCTCCCATGCGGACCGTATCAGCATAGACAATCCGATCATCCATAAACAGTGCCGCGCCGGTGGTGCCGCCGCCAAAATCCAGCACCAGCGCGCCCAGCTCGCGTGCCTCGCGGCTCAGGCAGGCCCGCCCGGCCATACAGGCGGCGTGATGTATCTGGCCAGCCTCTAAATGCGCTTCCAGCACCGCCCTTTGCAGATTGGCAGCTGTCGTGCGCTCAATCGAGAGCAAGGTGATATCGCTGGCCAGGCGGCTGCCATGCATGCCCAGCGGGTTATTAATATGGTGCTGGTCATCCACCAGATATTGCAGGCGCTGGCGCTGGATAAGACTGCGCTGTTCGGGCAGGCCGGTATCGTTCTGGCGGGCGCGCAGGCGGCGCAGATCGCGCACCCCTATCTGATTATCAGCCAGATCTATGCCATAGCGGCAAATCTGTGTGGCCGGCTTGCCAGCAGCGGTGACAATATGCAGCTTGCTGACCTGCAAACCAGCTTTCTTCTCGGCAGCCTGAACAGTTTTGCCCAGTGCTGAGCTGAATTTATCCAGATCAACAATTTCTCCCTGCTTCAGCCCATCCGAGGCGTGCATGGCCTGGCCCAGAAGCTGTAGCCGGCTCCCAGCCCGCGCCACAATCAGCGCCGTCAGCTTGGAGGACCCGGCATCAACCACCGCAAAGGGTCCGCGTGGTGAGCCCTTCTGCTTCGCCTGTTTTTTCTGCCCCATCATTCCTTCATCAATCCCCTTCAGGTTTTGTCCCTCTATGTCTTCTGTCCGGGCCCGCGCACCGGAATATTTGGCTCCACCACCAGCTGGTCCGGTATCCGCAAATCAATGGCCGCCAGATCGCGCTCGATAATCCCCTTTTCGCGTTGCAGGCGGGCCAGTCTTGACCAGGCGGCGGCTGGGTCCTGTTCTGGCAGCTTGACAGTGATGCCATTGCGCAGATGCACATCCCAGCGCCGCCCGGCGATCCGCTGTATCGCCCAGACATCACTGTATAATTCTGGCTCAGTGCGTAGCGTATCCAGAATAAAGCCAGCCTCGCTGGCGGCCTGTTTGCCGGAAACAACCGGCAGATGGCCAAACAGCGTTACATCTGCCCCGGCAATAATCGCCCCGCCATGATCGATCAGCTGATGACCCGCCCCGGATTGCAACAGTCCGACCGGAATCCGCTCAGACAGAATGATTTTCAGCCGATCTGGCAAATGCCGCTCAATCCGCGCCTCGGCCACCCAGCCTATATCAGCAACGCGTATGCGCATGGCGGACAGATCCAGCCCTAATATCGGCATCCCGCGCCAGATTTTCAGCGCTTCCAGCAAATCAGCATCACTGGTATGGCTGCGCCCCTCAATATCTATATGACGCACGGCAAGACCCATTTCGGCGGTTTTGGCCAAGAGAGCCGGGCGCGCTGTCTGCCAATGCCAGGCCAGCCCGGCCCCGCCTGATACAAATAGCAGCACGATAAAGGCGCGCAGCAGCTGGCGCACGGATAGCTGGGCCAGCCAGCCGGGCGTCAGGCTTTTCTGCGGCGATTTGTTATCTGTTAATCGCATCGCGCCCCCTCCAGCAAACGCCTGACCAGCTCCGGCCCTTCCATGCCGACAAAGGCCGCCTGTTCGGGAACCAGCGAAGTGCCGGTCATCCCGGGCTGGGTGTTGATCTCCAGCATGAAGAGCTGGCCGCTGCTGTCATCATAGCGGTAGTCTGCACGGGCCACGCCGCGGCATCCCAGCACCGAAAAGGCCCGTTCCGCCCAGTCCAATGCCTGATCGGTAATCGCCTCAGGCAATTCAGCTGGCAGAATATGTTGAGACCCACCCGCCGCATATTTGGCCTGCCAGTCATAAAAGCCAGTCGCCGCAATAATTTCGGTGACGCAGAGTGCCTTGCCTTCCAGCACAGCGACAGTCAATTCGCGCCCTGGAATAAAGACCTCGCCCATCAGCTCTTGGCCGTCCGGCCAATGGTTGCGGGGCCGCGGCGGCTGGTCCGTATGGCAAAGGGCTACCCCAACGCTGGACCCATCCGAGCGCGGCTTGACCACATAGGCTCCGCTATAATCAACCGGCTGGACGCTCTCATCAATTGCAAGCTCCAGCAGCGGCGGCAGGCTGATTCCCACCGTTTCAAACAGGCGGCGCGAGGCTATTTTGTCCATCGCCATGGCAGAGGCTTGAACGCCGCTATGGGTATAGGGAATATTCAAGATATTCAGCATCCCCTGGGTTGAGCCATCCTCGCCGATTTGGCCATGCAGAGCGTTGAACACCAGCTGCGGGCCCAGCGCCAAAAGGTCAGCCGCAACATCGCGGGTGAATTCCAGCTCATGCACCTCCCAGCCCAGCTCTCTGGCTGCCCTGGCGCAATAGGCCCCGGACAGGCGGCTGATCTCTGCCTCGGATGTCCAGCCGCCCATCAGGACAGCCAGTTTTTTCTTCTGCCCGCTCATCCTGTTTCCGGCTCCTGTGAATTGGCGTGTGCCTCTGTGCGGCCCAGACGGCGAATTTCCCAGCGCAGTTCAGTGCCGCAATGATCGCGCACCTTTTGCCGGACAGTTTCGCCAAGCTGTTCCAGATCGGCTGCAGTTGCGCTGCCATCATTGATCATGAAATTGCAATGTTTCTCGCTCATCGCCGCCCCGCCAACACGCAGGCCGCGGCATCCAGCCGCATCAATGACCTGCCAGGCTTTGCTGCCTTCTGGATTGGCAAAGGTGGACCCGCCGGTGCGCGCGCCAACCGGCTGGCTGGCTCCGCGGCTGGCGATCATCTCTTTCATGCGGGCGCGGATTTCTGCCCGGTCGCCGGGCCGGGCCTGCAGGCGGGCAGAGACAAAAATCCAATCTTCCGGGGCCCCGCTGGCCCGATAGCTCATCTGCATATCCGGCACGCTGGCCTCGATCAGCTCTCCTTGCCGGGTCAGCGCGCTGGCAGAAATCACAATATCGCAGAATTCCTGACCATATGCACCGGCATTCATCCGCAGCCCGCCGCCGATTGTGCCGGGAATCCCGATCAAAAAGGCCAGCCCGTCCAGCCCGGCCTCGGCCGCATAACGGGCAACATCCATATCGCGCGCGCCAGCCCCGGCAATCACCACATCGCCCGCATGGCGAATATCGGCCAACGGCCCGGTCAGGCGGATAACTGCCCCCTCCAGACCGCCATCTCGCACCAGCACATTGGAGCCTGCCCCCAGCAGGGTGATCGGCATCGCCGCCGGGCAGCTGGCCAGAAAGTTCTGTAAATCTGCCAGATCAGCAGGCTCAAACAGCCAGTCAGCAGGCCCGCCCGCGCGCAGCCAGGTCAGCGGCTGCAAGGCGGCCCCGGCGCTCAGCTTGCCGCGCAGTTCTGGCCAGACAATATCGTGCCAGCGGCTCATCGGCCTGCCTCCGTTAGCTGATCCAGCTCAGCTGGCAGGGCGGCGGCCCATTGGCTGGAAGACCCGGCGCCCAGCACCATCACATAATCGCCCGGCCGGGCAATCGCGGCAATCTGACTGGCGAGGTCTGACGGGCTGTCCAGCACTGCCGGGGCGCGGTGGCCATGATCACGCAAGCCGGCGACCAGCGCCTCCTTGCTGGCCCCCTCAATCGGCTGCTCACCGGCGGCATAGACATCCGCGACCAGCACCGCATCTGCCTCATTGAAACAGCCGCAGAAATCAGCAAATAAATCCCGCAGCCTGCTATAGCGATGCGGCTGGACAACGGCGATCAGCTGGTGGTTACCGCAAGCCAGCCTGCCAGCAGACAGGGCCGCCTTTATCTCCACCGGGTGATGGCCATAATCATCGACAATGGTAACCCCGCCAGACTGGCCCTTGATATCGAAGCGGCGGCCCACCCCGGCAAAACCGGCCAGACCGGAGCGGATAGCATCAGCCCCGACCCCCATCTCCAGGGCGACCGCGATAGCAGCCAGACAATTTTGCACATTATGCAGCCCCAGCATCGGCAGGCGCAGCCCCTCTATGCCGTCCATTGCCAGCTGCAGCCGGTCAGAGAGCTGGACATCAAACACCATCTGCCCGTCCTGATGTGTGACGGAAACAGCGCGCACATCTGCATTGGCACTCAGCCCATAGGTGATCACACGCCGCCCCTTTATCCGCGGCAACAGCCGCTGCACGGCAGGGTGGTCCATGCAGAGCGTGGCAAATCCGTAAAAGGGGATGGCGCTGACAAAGCTGGCAAAGGCCTCTTCAAGCTGATCAAAAGAGCCGTGATGATCCAGATGTTCCGGGTCAATATTGGTTACAATGGCCACCGTGGGTATCAGCCGGGCAAATGAGCCGTCACTCTCATCCGCCTCTACCACCATCCAGTCGCCCTTGCCGAGCCGGGCATTGCTGCCCCAGCCGGAAATGATCCCGCCATTGATCACAGTTGGATCAATTCCGGCGGCATCCAGCAAGGCAGAAACCAGAGAGGTTGTCGTGGTCTTGCCATGCGTGCCAGCCACCGCCACCGACCAGCGCAGCCGCATCAGCTCGCCCAGCATTTCAGCCCGGTGCACCACCGGCAGGAAAGCCGCCCGCGCGGCGGCCAGCTCTGGATTGTCTTCCCCGATAGCAGTAGAGATGACCAGAATCGCCGCCCCATCAATATTTTCAGCAGCCTGCGGTATGGCAATATCGATCCCCTTTGCCCGCAGACGCTGCACATTGGCATTTTCAGCAATATCGCTGCCACGCACCTGATAGCCCAGCTCATGCAGGATTTCGGCAATGCCACTCATGCCGATACCGCCGATACCAGTAAAATGGATGATCCCGATAGACAGGGGCAGGGCAGTCATGCAGCCCTCCTTGCAGAATCAGCCAGCCGCGCCTCAATCACCTCTGCAATAGCGCGGCAGGCTTGCGGGCGTGCGCGGGCTTTCGCCTGTCTGGCCATATTGTTGCGGCGGGCTGAATCGCCCAGCAGCCAGGTCATCATCTCGGCCAGCTTTTGCGGGCTGGCCTGCTTTTCTGGCAGCATCAAAGCGGCTCCGTCCCCGGTTAGGCTGGCCGCATTGGCAGATTGGTGATCATCCATGGCGGCTGCGAAAGGCACAAAGATCGCCGCCCGCCCGGCTGCTGCGACCTCGGCAACAGAGGCGGCCCCGGCACGGCAGATAATCAGGTCTGCGCGGCCCATCCGCTGGGGTAAATCGGGAAAAAAGCTGGCCAGCTCCGGGGTCCGGCCCTGTTCCTGCCAGCGTTGTTTCAAACTGTCAGCCTGTTCGGCGCGCACCTGCTGAACGATGTTGAGCCGCGCGCGCAGCCCGTCCTCCAGCAAGGCAACCGCGGCCGGCACCAGCTCGGCAAACAGGGCTGCACCCAGCGAGCCGCCAATGACCAGCAGCTGCAGCCTGTCCGGGGCAGTGGCCGGCTCAACCTGGCTGAAAAACGCGGCGCGCACTGGCAGGCCGGTCTCATCAATACGGGTTTTTTCCGGCAGCGGCTGGCTGTCCGGCCAGCTGGTCAGCAAATGGCCACAGCGTTTGGCCAGAAACAAATTGGCCCGCCCGATGCGCGCATTCTGTTCATGCAAGCCTGCTGGTATCCCCAGCCAGCTGGCAGCCAGCAGCGGCGGGGTGGACGGATAGCCGCCAAACCCCAGCACAAAGGCAGGCCGCTTGCCCAGCATTAACAGCAATGATTGCACACAGCCACCTGCCAGCCTCAGCAGCGCGCTAAGCCGCCGCACCAGCCCGCCCGCCAGCGGCGAGGCAGCAGAAATCAGATGCACAGGCAGGCCGGTCGCCGCCGTCGCCAGCAGCTGCTGGCCGCGCCGGTCGGTCACAAAGGCCACCTGCCAGCCATCTTTTGCCAGCTTCTCAGCCACCGCAACGGCTGGAAATACATGGCCGCCGGTGCCACCTGCTGCCAGATAGATAAGTTTACCGCTCATGGCTGCCTCCCACCATCGCCGAACGGCGGCGGGTCAGGGCCAGAATAAACCCGGCGGTCATCGCGCTGGCCAGCAGCGAGGAGCCGCCATAGCTGACCAGCGGCAGGGTCATCCCCTTGGTCGGGATGAGATTGACTGAACTGGCCATGTGAATGGCAGCCTGCAAGCCGAACTGCATCGCCAGCCCGGCCCCGGCCAGAAGATTGAACAGGCCCGGCCCGGCGGCTGACCGGTTAAAGCTGCGCAGCACAAAAAACGCATAGAGCCCGACCAGAAAGACCGCCGCCAGCGCGCCATATTCCTCTGCTGCAACGGAAAAGATAAAATCAGCATGGGCATCCGGCAGATGCAGCTTGACCGTGCCATCACCCGGCCCAACGCCCAGCAATCCGCCCTCGTTAAAGCTCTGGATAGAGCGGTCTGTCTGCATAGACCCGCCTTCCAGAAACTTATCCACCCGCCGCTCCACATGCGGCAAAAGGTGATAGGCGGCCAGCATCGCCAAAGGGGCGGCAGCGACCGCCCCCAGAACCAGCAGCCAGGGCAGCCCGGCCAGAAACACCTGAAAGCCCCAGGTCAGCGCCACCACCGCGGTCATGCCAACATCCGGCTGCAGAACCAAAACCCCGACCAGCAGCCCGGCAATACCGCTGGCCCAGGCCCAGCCGGGGAAATCATCCCCCTCGCGCCAGAGAGTCAGCAGCCAGGCACAGACAACGGCAAAAAACGGCTTGGCAAATTCTGAGGGTTGCAAGCGCAGCGGCCCCAGCTCTATCCAGCGTGTCGCGCCCTTGACCTCTGCCCCCATGGTCAGCGTGGCCAGCATCAGCATGAAGGCCCCGGCCAGCCCGAGCAGGCTGACAATGCGGATATGACGGGCCGAGAGCATGGCCGCGATCAGCAAGCCTAGCAGGGCCGGCACCATATAAAACAGCTGACGCCAGACAAAATGCTGTTCTGGCAAACCAATACGCACCGCGACCGGCGGGCTGGCCGCCATCACCAAAATGGCCCCCAGCACCATTAAGAGAAGCACCATGCTGAGCAGCCAGCGATCCACTGTCCACCACCAGACACCTACCAGCGATTTGTCGGCTCTGTCCGGCATCATGGCCTGTCTCCTGCTGGCTGGCACAGGCTGGCGGCCAGTTTCATAAAGGCTGCCCCGCGCGCCTCAAAATTATCAAACTGATCAAAAGAGGCCGCTGCAGGTGAGAGCAGCACCACCGGCTCACCGCTTGCCTGCAAGGCGGCCCGGAAAGCAGCGCGCACCGCCTCATCCATACTGGCAAAGCACTCAGTTGCCAGCCGGCCTGCCAGCTGGGCTGCGAAATCCTGGGCTGCCGCACCATAGAGATAGCCCTGCACCACCCGGTCCAGATGTGGTAGGCAATCTGCCAGCCCGTCCTCTTTGGCCTGCCCGCCCGCGCACCAGTAAATCTGCTCAAAACTTTGCAGCGCGGTGGCCGCAGCAGCGGCATTGGTAGCTTTTGAATCATTGACCAGTCGCACCGGCCCGGCCTGGCCTGCTGGTTGCAGGCGATGGGGCAATCCGGCAAAGCTGGCGATACCGGCCTCAATCTGCTCACTGGTCAGCCCCAGACGCGCACAGGCGGCCCGGGCGGCGGCGCAATTCTGGGCATTATGCCCCCCTGGCAGGGCCGGATTATCCGCTATATCCGCATCTGTATAGCTGTCAGCCAGACGGGTAAGGGCCGGTGCATCAGCCCGCTTGGAGAGCGTTGCAGCCATCTCATCCAAGGCCGGGCCGGGCCCCAAAATGGCCAGACCGTTCACAGCCAGCCCGGCCAGAATCTGTCGCTTCGCCGCCAGATAGCCATCCCAGCCGCCATGCCTGTCCAGATGATCCGCGCTGAGATTGAGAATAACAGCAATATCAGGCCGCAGCGAGGGGGTCAGCTCCAGCTGGTAAGAGGAAATCTCAATCACCCGCACCCCGTCTTTTCCCGGTGCGTTAAGGCTGGCCACTGCCGGGCCCAGATTGCCGCCGGCCACCGCTACTATGCCGGCCTCCTTCAGAATATGGGCGATCAGCGCGGTGGTTGTAGATTTTCCGTTCGTGCCGGTGATCGCAATCCAGCGCGACGGGCTTTGCAGGCGGATCGCCAGCTCAATATCACAGATAAGCGGCAGCCCAGCCTTTCTGGCCTGTTCTGCAACCGGATGCGGGAAGGGGAATTCATGCGGGATGCCGGGGCTGATGACCAGCGCGTCCAGCTGCGCCCAGTCCCAGCCCTGCGGCGGCACAAAACAGGTCTCAGGCAGGCTCTCGCAGCTGCTCATCTGATCATCAAAACACACAACAGACAGCCCGGCATCCAGCGCCAGCCGCGCAGCCGCCAGCCCGGCCCGGCCCAGCCCCAGAACGGCGATATTTTCCAGCTTTGTCGGTGTCTGGCGGGTAATCATCTCAGCTATCTCAGTTTTAGGGTGGACAGGCTGACCAGCGCCAGAATCACCGAAATGATCCAAAAACGGATGACGATGGTCGGCTCGGCCCAGCCCTTTTTTTCAAAATGATGATGCAGCGGGGCCATCAGGAAAATGCGCCGGCCGGTCAGCTTGAAAGAGGCAACCTGCAAGACAACCGAAACCGTCTCCAGCACAAACAGCCCGCCAGCAATGGCCAGCACCAGCTCATGGCGGGTGGCAACCGATACTGCACCCAGCGCCCCGCCCAGTGCCAGCGATCCGGTATCACCCATAAACACCCGCGCAGGCGGCGCATTAAACCACAAAAAGCCCAGCCCGGCCCCGATCAAGGCCCCGCAGAGAGTGGCCAGCTCGCCCGTGCCGGGCACATAGTGAATCTGCAAATAGCTGGAAAAATTGCTATTGCCCGACAGATAGGCAATCAGCGCAAAACAGGCGGCTACAATCATCACCGGCACAATCGCCAGCCCGTCCAGCCCATCTGTCAGATTGACCGCGTTGGAGGCCCCGACCATGACAAAAATCGCAAAAGGCACATAAAACAGCCCCAGATAAAGCAGCGCATCCTTGACAAAGGGCAGAGCCACCCCATAGCGCAGCCCGTCCGGCGAGAGCTGAATGAGAATCAGCGTGGCAAACAGGGCGGCCAGCGTCTGCAAGGCCAGCTTCGCCCGCCCGCTGAGCCCGGCGCTGGATTTGCGGGTCAGCTTCAGCCAATCATCGGCGGCCCCGATAAGGCCGAAAATCAGCACCACCATCAAAACCGGCCAGAGATACCCATTGCCCCACGGCACCCAGAGCAGCGTTGCGATGACAAAGCTGCCCAGAATCAACAGCCCGCCCATGGTTGGCGTGCCTGCCTTGGTCAACAGATGTTCAGCCGGGCCATCCCGGCGGATCGGCTGGCCTTCTGCCTGGCGTGATTTCAGCCAGCGGATAAAGGCCGGGCCAAAAAACAGGCTAAGCATCAGCGCCGTCATTGTCGCCCCGCCCGTTCGAAAGGTGATATAGCGGAACAGATTGAAAATCTGATACTGATCAGCAAAGGGAAGCAACAGATCAGGTAACATCAGCCCGCCCCTCCCTTGCCAGCCAACCGGCGCAAATCGGCTGCGATCAGATGCGCCCCGGACCCGTTAGAGCCTTTGATCAGCATCAATCCTGCCTGCCCTGCCAGCTCTCTGGCGCGCCCTATTGCTTGCTCTGCATTTTCGTAAGTTTCTGTATTTATGCTGTTTTCCTGCCCATCCCTTGCCAGCCTATCCGCCAGGCCGGCCATCAGCGGGCCGATCAGCAAGAGATGATCAGGCTGTGCCTGTTCAATAGCGGTCTGCAGCGCGGTATGGGCAGTCTCTGCCAGATTGCCCAGCTCCAGCATATCGGAGAGGATCAGCACCCGCCCCTTGGCCGGCAGGCTGGCAAAATCAGCCAGCGCCGCCTGCATGGAAGCTGGCCCGGCATTATAGGCATCATCAATAACCCGGCAATAATGCCCCTCTATCACCAGATCAAAGCGGGCCCCGCGGCCGGGCAAATCTGCCATGCCGGACAGGTGCTGGGCGGCGGCGTGCAAATCCAGCTCCAGCGCAGCAGCAACGCCCAGAACTGCCAGCGCATTCACCCCCCAATGCGGGGCCTGCATACCCAGCTCTAGCTCTAGCTGCTGGCCGAATGCCTTGATCAGCAGCGTCTGGCCCAGCGAGCTGCGGGTCTGGCGGCAGAGCTGAATATCGCAGCCCTCACTCTCGCCAAAGCGCAGGATACGGTCGGCCCCGGCCATGCGGGCTGTGCCGGCCAGACGGGCAAAAAACGCATCATCGCCCGGCAGGATAGCAGTGCCGCCTGTTGCAAAGCCTGAAAAAATCTCGGCCTTGGCATCGGCGATATCTTCCAGACGGCTGAAGAAACCGGCGTGTGAGGCCGCTATTTTGGTGATCACGGCAATATGCGGGTTGAACAGATTGGCCAGAAGGCCGATTTCCCCGGCCCGATTCATACCCATTTCAGCGATCACAAAGCGGGCCGCATCCGGGGCATTGGCAATCGACAGCGGCGCGCCGATATGATTGTTGAAATTACCTGGGCTGGCATGGGTTGTGCCAAAGCCGGACAGGCAGCGGGCCAGCATTTCCTTGGTGCCAGTCTTGCCAACTGAGCCAGTGATGGCGATTTTCGCCGCAGGCAGCTGATCAGCCTTGCTGCGCGCCAGATGATGCAGGGCCTTCAACGGGTCAGCCACAACCAGCTGGGCAATATCGGCCTCCGCCACCGCATGGCTGACAATGGCAGCCTGTCCGCGGCCGGCAGATAATTCCGGCACAAATTCATGCCCGTCATGGCGGCTACCCGGCAGGGCGATAAACAGGCCATTATCGCCTAATTGCCTATGATCTATGGCCAGATGATTTATCACAATTTGGGGCGGCGAAACAGGATCAGGCCTGGCGGCCATAGCTGTCTGGCCGGAGGTCCCGGGGCCCTGCCAGTTTGCCTGACAGATGCGGGCAATATCCTGCATTTGCCAGCTGCTCATGCAGACCTCCTTGCGGGCAGGGCGGCGATCGCATTGCGCGCCACAACCGCATCATCAAAGGGCAGGGTTTCGGTGCCAATCATCTGGACTGTTTCATGGCCTTTGCCTGCGATCAGCAAAGTATCCTGACTGGCCAGCCCAGCCACTGCCTTTTGGATAGCCGCATCGCGCGGGGTGATTTCCTCAGCGTTTTTGCAGGCTTTTTTGATCTCGGCCCGGATGGCAGCCGGATCTTCGCCTCTTGGATTATCATCAGTGATGATCACTCGGTCTGCCAGCCTGGCTGCGGCCTTGCCCATCAAAGCCCGCTTGCCAATATCGCGTTCACCGCCACAGCCGAACAGCACCTGCAGCTGGCCCGGTGTTTCTGAACGCAAGGCAGTCAATGCCGCTGCCAGCGCATCAGCAGTATGGGCATAATCAATAACCACCCGTGCCCCGGCCGGATGGCCAAAGACCGGCTGCATCCGTCCGGCGACCGGCTTCAGCTGGGCCAGCCTGCCAAGCGAGCAGGGCAGGGACAGGCCGGAGGCATGGGCAGCGATGCCTGCGGCCAGCGCGTTGGTTGCCTGAAAATCTCCGGCCAGTGCCAGCGGACAGGAAAACCGTTCCCCTTGATAGGTTACCTCCAGCAGCTGGCCAAAGCTCTCTGGCTGTAAGAGATGGATACGGAAATCTGCTGTTTTGGCGCGCCCGAAAGTAAGGATTGCCAGCTGCCTGTCCTGTAGCCGGACGGCCAGCTTTTGCCCCCATTCATCATCTATATTGATAATGGCAATGCCGCCAGCCAGCAGATTTTCCTCAAACAGACGGGCCTTGCTGGCAAAATACTCTTCCATACTGCCATGATAATCGAGATGGTCCCGGCCGAGATTGGTAAAGACTGCGATATGCACGGCCAGCCCGGAAAAGCGCTGCTGGCTGATGCCGTGGCTGGAAGCCTCAAACGCCAGCCTTCCTACCCCGGCCTTGCCCAGCATATCCATGATGGCAAAGAATTTTTCCGGCGGCGGGGTGGTCAGATTGCCGGTCAACCCACGCAGCTCACTGCCCGGAAAAGCGACCGCACAGCGCAGCCCCATCGTGCCCAAAGCCGCACTTTGCCAGCCTGCGATATCCCAGAGCTGGTGCAGGTAATCCGCGACCGAGGTCTTGCCATTAGTGCCGGTCACCGCGACCGCCATCTGTGGCCTCCCGCGCCAAAACTTGGCACAGGCCTCAATAAAGGCTTTCTGGCTGTCAGCGGCATGAATATGGATGACCCCGGCGGGCAGAGACAGGGTTTTCTTTTCGCTCAGCACGGCTGTTGCGCCGCGGCTCAGCGCCTCCTCCAGATAAGCATGGCCATCTTGCTTGTTGCCGGGCAGGGCGGCGAACAGCCAGCCTGGCTGAATCTGGCGACTATCCTGTGACAGCCCGCTGATCAGGCTCGGCTTGCCGGGCGCAGGCTTGACAGTAAGATGCGGGAACAGATCAATAAGCTGCATAGATGGCCTCCTCGCCGTCTATGGAGAGTCCAGCCAGCAAATTCTGGCGGATTTCAGGCTGATCTGTGGCAACAGGATGAATTCCGACAATCGGGGCCATCTGGCGAATGATGCGCCCGGCAGCAGGCGCGGCAACCCAACCGGCGGTCGCATAGCCATAGGAATGTTTCTGGCCTTTTGGCTCATCCACCATGATAAAGACCAGATAGGCCGGGTCATGTGCTGGAAAGGTTGCAACAAAGGAAACCCGGTTGGCCTTGCGGTCATAGCCCTTATTGAGGATTTTCTCAGCTGTGCCGGTTTTCCCGCCAATCAGATAGCCCTCTACCTCAGCCAGATTGCCGGTTCCAGCCTTGTGACTGACCACCAGACGCATCATGCTACGCACCGCACGGGCGGTTTCTTCGGAAAAGATGCGCACGCGCTCAATTTCTTCTTGCGGATGGCGTTTCAGCAAAGTCGGCTTGATATAATGGCCATCACCAGCTGCGGCGGCTATCGCGGCGGCGGCCTGTACCGGGCTGACCGACAGGCCATGCCCGTAAGAGATGGTCAGGCTGGCAATGCGTCCCCATCTGGGCGGCAGCAGAGGCTGGCCGTTCTCCGGTATTTCCAGCGCAGAGGCGCGCAGCAGGCCGAGCCTGTCCAGATAGGCGCGCTGGGTATCCGGGCCGATCAGATCAGCCATGCGCGCTGAACCGATATTTGAGGAATGAACCAGAATTTCCGGCACGCTCAGCGGCCCTTTGAGAGGGTGATAATCGCGGATGGCAAAACGCGAAACCCGCATCGGCCGGGCCACCTCAAACTGGCTATCCAGCCGGGCTGCCCCGGATTCCAGCGCGATGGCGGTGTTCAGCACCTTGAAGATAGAGCCCATTTCAAAAACGCCCTTGGCCGCCTGATTGAAGCGGGCCTTTTCCTCAGCCGCCATCAAATGATTGGGATCAAAATCCGGCAGCGAGGCGAGGGCCAACAGCTCTCCTGATTTCATATCCAGAATAAGACCGGCCCCGCCAATGGCTTCAAAACGCTCAATCTGGCGGCCGACCTGCTCGCGCAGAATGGCTTGCAGGGCCAAATCAATCGATAGGGTAACCGGCTGACCTCTGGCCAGCTTGTCCTGCTGGCTTTTTTCAATGCCGGCAATGCCCAGCCCGTCCCGGTCCACCACCCCCAGCAGATGGGCGGCTTCGCGCCCATGCGGATAAAGGCGTAGTGTGCCGGGGCTGACAAAAACGCCCGGCAGGCCGAGCCGTAGAATTTCTGCATGGCGGCGCGGCGTTATCTTGCGGTCCAGCTCTATATAGCGGGTTGGCTTGGCCAGCAGGGCCAGAATATCGGCAGGCTCCTGGCCGGGCAGCAGCGGGGCCAGCTTTTCTGCCACTTCAAGCCTGTCCAGTATCAGCTGCGGGTCAGCATGCAGCACCCGCACCGGCACATTGCTGGCCAGCAAGCGGCCCTGCCGGTCGGTGATAACGCCTCTTGGCAGGCCGGCCTGCTGGGTATTGGCCGGGGCGGCCCCGTCATTCGGCAACAGGGCCAGATTGAGGGCCTGAGCACTGATGCCGGCAAAGCAGATACCAGCCAGCACCGTTGCGACAGCCAGACGGCGGCGGGCAATCTGCCAGCTTTTTGCCGGTTCCGGGCGGCCCGGCCACAGCCAGCCAGCCCAGCGGCTGAATTTCATCACTGGCGGCTTCACGGCAGCACCTCTATCTGGTTGATCGGTGTTTTCAGTCCGGCCGGCGCGGATGCGGGCCGGTCCTTGCCTGTCTGGCTGGACGGGCGCATCGGTATCGCTTCAATCGGCAGGATTCGATTGGCATTAATCGGGGTCATCTCCAGCAGCGTGCCAGACAGGCGCATAATCCGGTCAGGGCGGCTGAGCCAGGCCCATTCGGCTTGCAAAATCGAATGATTATCCTGTTCGGCCTGAATATCAACGCGCAGCCGGGCCAGCTCTGCATAGCGTGCATCAATGCTGCGTT
>JADHLK010000020.1 GCA_016780695.1 Alphaproteobacteria bacterium
GATCCGGGCGGCATTGATACCGCGGGCGACCAGATAATCGCGCACCACAGATGCCCGCCTTTCACCAAGGGCGAGGTTATATTCACGGGTCCCGCGCTCATCACAATGTCCTTCGATTGTGATGCGCAGCGCCGGACGGGCGGCCAAAAAGGCAGCCTGACGGTTCAGGGTAGCCTGAGAGCCACTGGTCAATTCTGAGGAGTCAAAGCCAAACAGCACCCGATCCCCGACATTGGCCAGCAAATCTGCTGCATCGACTGCGGCAGCCGGCTGGCTGGTTGACCCGGCAGAAGCCGTGCTGCCAGACGAGGTTGAGCCAGACGAGGTTGAGCCAGACGAGGTTGAGCCAGACGAGGTTGAGCCAGACGAGGCTGAGCCGGACGAGCTGGTTGACGCACCGCCAGCCGTTGCAGAAGAGGAGGCCGTGCCAGAGCCGGCAGAACCCGATGCGCTGCCAGAGGCATCCCCGGTTTTAGTCGAGGCGGTCTCGCAGGCGGCCAGCAGAAGAATGGCAGCCCCAAAGCCCAGCAGATTTTTCAAAACAGGAAGGTGAAACATCGAAGAAACCCCCAATTCAGGTTTAGGTGTCGTTTGCCGGTCATAGCCTTCTTCAAAAAAACAGCTGACCGAAGCTCATCAAAATCACTGCAAAGCAGCGGGGCCTTTCCCCTTTCGCGGGTGAAAAGCCAAATCTCTGATTAAAGTTTGAACCATAACTGACCAGTAAAAGCAAGCATAAATAGCAGTTACCCGTTTGAATAATCCTTTTTATATTTCTATTGCAGAAGTGGCGACCAGGCCGGATCAGAAGCATCTGCCGGTGTGATAACCCGCCTTTCATTAAAGCCGGTTATATCTATCCGGTAGAGATAGGTGGCCCCGCCGGAACCATCAGCGCGGGTCGGGTCTTGCTTGAAATAGGCCAATACCCGGCCATTCGGGGCCCAGGTCGGTGCCTCAACCAGAAAGCCGCGTGCCAGAAGCCGCTCGCCAGACCCGTCTGCATTCATCACGCCAATGAAGAATTCACCGCCCAGCATTTTGGTAAAGGCGATAATATCACCGCGTGGCGACCAGACCGGGGTGGCATAGCGTCCCTTATTGAAGCTGATCCGCTTGACCTGGCTGCCGTCCGAATTCATCACATAGAGCTGCTGGCTGCCGCCGCGATCCGAATTAAAGACCAGCCGCCGCCCATCCGGCGAATAAGAGGGCGAGGTATCAATCGAGGAGCTATTGGTCAGCCTGGCCAGCCGCTGGGTGCGCAAATCCATCTCAAAGATGTCGGTATTGCCATTGCGCGCCAGACTCATAATCAGCTTGTTGCCATCCGGGCCAAACCGCGGCGCAAAAGTCATGCCCGGAAAGCTGCCCAGCCTCTCGGTGCGCCCGGTTGCCACATCCAGCAAATAGACATTCGGCTCATCATTGAAATAGTTGAGATAGGCAATTTCATGGGCGGTAGGTGAAAAGCGCGGGGTCAGCACCAAATCCAGCCCGGAAGTCAAAAACCGGTGGTTGTGCCCATCCTGATCCATAATCGCCAGCCGCTTGATGCGCCGGTCTTGCGGGCCGGATTCAGACACATAGACAATCTGCGTATCAAAATAGGCAGAATCTCCGGTAAATTCCTCATAGACAAAATCGGCTATCTGATGCGAGAGACGGCGCAAACCGGAAATATCAGCTGAGCCGCCGCCTTCGGTAATATTGCGCCCGGCAACCACATCCCAGAGCACAAATTCCACCTGCACGCTGCCTTCTGTATCCTGCCAGGCGGAGCCTATCAACAGGCCCTTGGCCCCCAGCGGCTCCCAATTGGTGAAATTCGGCTTGATGGCGGGTGAGGAAGGCGGATCGATAAAGGCGGCCTGATCAATCGGCGCAAACAGGCCAGAGCTGACCAAATCATCCGAGATAATCTGGGCAATTTCACGGCCTACCTGACTTGGCCGACCATCCTGGCCGGTAAAATCAGCTATCGCAATCGGAATCGGTGCGACCTGCCCCTCGGTAATGTCAAGACGCATGGTCTGGGCGGTGGCCAGCCCGGCACTTGCCGCGGCCATAAATACCGCCAGCAATAACGCAGCGAGGCCGCAACGCGCAGTTCTGAACAAACAGATCATAGCTATCATCTTACCTTTGCCTCTTCCTCAATAAAGCCCGGCTTTTGTTATCCTGCGATAAAGCGCGGGTCAAAGCCAAATATAAACTCTTTCCACAAATCAAATTTTTCTTCTGGCAGGGGCAGCGGGCTACATTCCAGCACCGCCCGCAAGGCCGCATCTGCTGCCACCTTGAAAAACCGGTCAGAGCGATAGCGCCTGGCATCCTGAATGGAGGCCTCCCGCACGCTGCCATCGCGGTCAAGCTGAACCAGAATATCAACTTTCAGCTCCTCGGCTCCGGGGGCGGCCACCGGCGGCTGCCAACATCCGGCAATATGGTTGCGCAAAAGGTCCAGCTCACTGATGCCCATTTTCTGGGGGCGCACAGTCTGCGGGGCCCGCACCGCCTGTTGCACCGCCTGGCTGACAGTTGCCAAATCGGTTTTTTGGGCCGGGTTGTTTTTGGCCGGGTTGTTTTTCGCCGGCTCCGGCTTGGGCTTGCTGGCCGCTTTGGCCAGAGCCTCATTCAGCACCTGACTGGCTTTTTCCTTGCGATCTTCTGCCTGTTCTTTCACCTGGCGAACAGCTTGCGCCTTGGCCAGATTTTGCAGGACACCGGTCAGGGCTTCATCGCGTTTTTGCTTTTGCTGGCTTTTTTGGGCCAGCTTGTTATCCCGCGCCGGCTGTTTTTTCTCTGGCCGTTTCGGCGGTTTTGGCCGCGCCTGCGGGGTCGCTACCCGGGTTGGCTGCGGGGCAGCCGGGCGCGCCTTTGGCCGCGGCACCGGGGCAGCGATTTTCTTGTCCGGCAGGATTTCAGCTTTCGCCGGGGCTTCTGGAGCCGGAGCCGGCGGCGGTGGCGGGGCCGGAGTTGGTGGCGGCGGCGGTGGCGGCGGCGGTGGTGGCGGCGGGGCCGGAGCAGGTGGCGGCGGTGGCGGCGGCGTCAGGCTGCTGGCCTTTTCGATCTTCGGGACCGATTTTTCTTCCAACGGTGGCGTCTGTTTTTCTTCCATCGGCGCAGCTGATTGCAGGTTGGTATCGGGAACGATATCCACCATATCAATGATCACCAGCGGCTGGGCCATCGGCTCACGATCAGACAGGAACGGCCAGCCTATCGCAAAGGCCAGCACGACCAGCAGATGAAACACCGCTGAGAAAGCCAAAGGCCGGGCCATCTCGCGGCGGCTTTCCTCTTGCGGGTTGTTCCAATCCTGCCAATCAGTCATTTTCTGCCTTTTTTGCTATTCCTGTGGCAATTCAGCGACCAGCGCGACCCGCGCGAAGCCTGCTGACTGAATCCGGCCCATCAACCCTACAATCTCGCCATATTGGACGCTGCGGTCGCCGCGCACGAAAATCCGCACATCCGGATTGGCCTCAGAAATGGCGCGCAAGCGGGCGATAAGCTGATCCGGGGCAATCTCCGCCTCTTGCAAATACAGATCACCATCTGCCTGCAGGGATACCACCAGCGGCGCGGCATTAGCAGAAATCTGCCCGGCCTTGGTCTTGGGCAAATCAACTGGCACGCCCACGGTCAAGAGCGGGGCGGTAACCATAAACACGATCAGCAGAACCAGCATCACATCCACAAAGGGAGTTACATTGATCTCCCCCATCGGACGATAGCGGCTGCGGCGGCCAGAGCCGGGTTTTTGCTGCAGGCTGGCTCCCATCTAGCGGCCTCCCTCATCCAGCTGGCGCACCAGCAGGGTGGCAAATTCGGTGCTGAACACTTCCAGCCGGGTCGCCATTTTTTCCAGATCAGCTGAAAATTTATTATAGGCGGTCACAGCCGGAATCGCTGCTGCCAGACCAAGGGCGGTAGCAAACAGCGCCTCGGCAATGCCCGGGGCCACCACAGCAAGGCTGGTATTTTTTGACTCCGCAATCGACTGAAAGGAATTCATAATCCCCCAGACCGTTCCAAACAGCCCAACAAACGGGGCCACCGAGCCGATAGAGGCCAGAAAACCAGTCCCGCTCTCCATTTTCTCCATCTCGCGGGTAATGGTCAGCCCCATTGAGCGTTCAATGCGCGACAGCAAGGAGGCCCGCAACTCGCCGTCCAATCGGCTGGTAATCCCGCGCGCCGAGGCACGCCGCCATTCCCGCATCGCTGAGGCAAAAACCCGCGCCTGAGCATTGTCCGGCTCGGCACCAGTCTGATCATAGAGATCATCGAGCGAGCCGCCTGACCAGAATTGATCCTCAAACAGCGCAGCGCGCTTTTTTTCCCGCCGCAAGCGCATAATCTTGTCAAAAATGATGGCCCAGCACCAGACAGAGGCCGCCACCAGCAACAGCATCACCAGCTTGACCACCGGATCGGCTGCCAGAAACAGGCCCATAATGGTTAAATCAGATGACCCGCTTGCGGTAATTAGTGCTTCTTCCATATTCCCCAATCCTGTTTGTTTGGTTCAGTTTCCTGCCAGCTTTTTTGCCAGCTTTCCTGCCAGCTTTTTTTACCGGCTTTTGCAGGTGCGTGCCGGCGGCCTGTCTGCTCCGGGCAAGCCCGCCGATCCCCTATTCGGATAGCAGCCCTTCCATCACCGCGCGAACCTCAGCCGGGACACGGCGCGCACCCTGGCCAACTCTTACCCATACCCCTTCTACCAGAAGTCTGGCAAAAATATGGCCATCAGCCGCATTTTCAATTATTTGTCTGATTTCAGCCCGCACCGGGGTAACCCGCCGCAGGGTTGAGCGCACCAAAACCCGGTCACCCAGCCGCGCCGGGCTCTCATAGCTGACGTTGAGCTGGCGCACCACGATAGTCTGGCCGGCCTGTTCCAGCCAATCGGCCAGATCGATCCCATGCAGGCGCAAAAAGGCCGAGCGGCCTCGTTCCGCATAATTCAAATAGGCGGAATGATAGACAATACCGCCCGCATCGGTATCTTCATATTGGGCCAAAAGCGGATATAGATGGTCACCGCCCTGCATCTGGCCATCCAGCTGATCCAGCAGGCCAGCAGGCAGCTCTGCATTCCGGCCTGCTGTGTTACCGCTCATCAGTTGCCTCTCCGGCAGCTATATCAAGCGCCAGCTGTTGTGCCCGCATCGCCTCTTGCGGAGGCTCCAGCCCCAGATAATCCCAGCCGGAAACAGACAGCATCCGGCCTCGCGGTGTGCGCATCAACAGCCCCTCCTGCAGCAGATAGGGCTCTATCACCTCTTCCAGCATATCACGCTGTTCAGACAGCACCGCTGCCAGCGTATCCACGCCAACCGGGCCCCCTTGATAATTTTCCGCCAGGCTGGATAGATATTTCTTGTCCATCAAATCCAGACCCGCCTGGTCCACCCCCAAACGCAGCAACGCCGCATCTGCCAGCTTTCCGTCAATCGCTTCTGCCCCGGCTACAGCCGCAATATCCCGCACCCGCCGCAACAGCCGCCCGGCTACCCGCGGTGTCCCGCGTGAGCGGCGGGCAATTTCCTCAGCCCCGCTCTTATCCAGCGGCATGGACAGCTTGCTGGCCTGTTTCATCAAAATCTGCATCAGCTCATCAGTTGCATAAAACTGCATCCGCATCTGGATACCAAAACGATCGCGCAGCGGCGTGGTCAAGAGCCCGGCACGGGTGGTCGCCCCAACCAGCGTAAAGGGCGGTAGGTCAATACGCACCGACCGCGCAGACGGCCCTTCGCCGATAATCAGATCCAGCTGGAAATCCTCCATCGCCGGATAGAGAATTTCCTCTACCGCCGGATTCAGCCGGTGAATTTCATCAATGAAAAGCACATCGCGCGGGGCCAGATTGGTCAGCAGGGCGGCCAAATCCCCGGCGCGAGCTATCACCGGCCCGGAGGTCGCCCGAAAGCCGACATTCAGCTCACTGGCGATAATCTGGGCCATAGTTGTCTTGCCAAGGCCGGGCGGGCCATGCAGCAGGCTGTGATCCATCGCTTCGGCACGCGCGCTGGCCGCCTGGATAAAGGTTTCCAGATTGGCACGCCCGTCACCCTGGCCGATAAAATCAACCAGCCTGCGCGGACGCAAGGCCGGGTCAGGCTGATCACTGCCTGCCGGGCTGACCAGCCGATCTGGCATTTCAGGGTCGGTATCCTGCATCGCCTGTTTTTTCCCCTCGCCTTTCTGTCGCATCCTGTCTTGCTATCAGCTGCGCCCGCGGCCCAGATCAGCCAGTGCCAGCCGGATCATGTCGGACAGATCCGCCGGGCTGTCTTTTGAAGCCTCGCGCACCCGCACCAGCGCGGCAAAGGCCTCGGAACGCCCATAGCCCAGATTGACCAGAGCCGAGAGCGCATCATTGATCTCTGACGGGCTGTTGGCAAGCACAGCATTCTGTGCGCCCCCATCCACCGCCGCATCCGGCCCGTTCACCGGCAAGCGGCCAGTCTTTTCAGCCAACTCATTGACAATCCGCTGGGCGAGTTTCGGGCCAATCCCCTCAGCGCGGGCGACCATTGCCTTATCGCCTGCCAAAATCGCCTGATAGAGGTCCTGCGGCCCCAATACCGAGAGCAACGCCAGCGCCGCCTTGGCCCCGACCCCCTGAACCGTCTGCACAAGGTGGAAGGCCTCTTGCTCAGCTGCTTCTGCAAAGCCAAACAGGGTCATCGAATCCTCGCGCACTTGCAGGCTGGTCAGCAAGGTCAGCTGATCGCCCGGCTGGCCAGCTTTTTCCAATGTCCGGCGCGAGACCGAGACCAGATAGCCGACCCCGCCAACATCCAAAATAATCGCCTGACCATCCAGCCGGATAAGCTGCCCGGTAAGCTGTGCGATCATCGCCTGCCTCCCTGTTCCTCGCGGGCCCGCGCCGCCTCAATCGCAGCTGCCAACCCCCGGCCAGATTGATCGCGGCCAGCCTGATCGCGGCCAGATTGATCGCGGCCAGCCTGAGCAGCTCCGCTACCCAGCCCGCCCTGATTCAGCGCGGCAATAGCAATCGCCAGCGCATCTGCCGCATCTGCCCCGCGACTTTGGACATTGAGCAGCCTGTTGACCATCGCCTGAACCTGTTTTTTATCTGCCTTGCCAGTGCCGGTGACTGCTTTTTTAACCTGTCTGGCTGCCACCTCTACCAGCGACAGGCCGGCCCCGGAACAGAGCTGCATAGCCACCCCCCTTGCCATGCCCAGCTTAATGGCTGAGGCTGCCCCACGGGCGACAAAAATAGTTTCAATCGCTGCCGCATGGGGCTGCCACTGGCTGACCACCTCAGCCAGCCCGTCATGAATTTCACGCAAGCGCAACGCATCAGAAAAAGCCGAATTGGTCCGCACCGTGCCATGCGCGATGTGATGCAGCTGCTGGCCGGACTGGCTGACCAGCCCCCAGCCGGTGCATTGTAGCCCCGGGTCAATTCCCAGCATCAGTCTGGTCACGGGCGCAGCCCTCCAGTTTGGTTCATGCCGATAAGGGTCGGCCTGCCTTGCAGCAAGCGGCCAAAATTACCCCAGCTTAAATTACCCCAGCTTAAAATACCCCGGCCAAAATTAACCCGGCCAAAATTAACCCGGCCAAAATCATCCAAGCCGGGCCAGCACCGCATCATCAATTTCAAAATTGGCCGAGACATTTTGCACGTCATCATTGTCATCCAGCGCATCCAGCAATTTCAGCAAAGTGCCAGCCTGGGCCTCTTCTGCCTGAACGGTATTCTGGGGCCGCCAGGTCAGCTCGGCCTCTTCCGGCGCGCCGAAGCGGTCCTCCAGCGCCTCACGCACGGCATTAAAATCAGCTGGCGAGGTGGTGATCAAATGCCCGCTGGCATCTGACTCGACCTCCTCTGCCCCGGCCTCCAGCGCGGCCTCAAACATGGTATCCGCATCTGCCGCAGCCGCCGGCCAGCTGATCTGGCCCACCTTGTCAAACAAAAAGCTGACCGAGCCGGTTTCCCCCAGCGAGCCGCCATATTTGGAAAAGGCCGCGCGCACTTCAGAGGCGGTGCGGTTGCGGTTGTCTGTCATCGCCTCAACGATGAAGGCGGTGCCGCCCGGCCCATAGCCCTCATAGCGGATTTCCTCATAATTATCGCCCTCGCCGCCTTCCGCCTTTTTCAGCACCCGCTCAATATTATCCTTTGGCATATTGGCAGCGCGGGCCGCCGCCAGCGCGGTGCGCAAGCGCGGATTGGAAGCCGCATCTGTGCCGGATCGGGCGGCGACAGCCAGCTCCTTGATCAGGCGAGTAAAAATCTTGGCGCGTTTTTTATCCTGTGCGCCCTTGCGATGCTTGATATTTGCAAATTTGGAATGACCTGCCATGAGTGTGGTTCCGTATGCCTGCTTGCCTTTTCTTGTGCTTACCTTTTTTTGCTTGACGGGCGCGCACACCCGCCGGTCCGCCCGCTACCAGACAGACTGCCCGCATCTTCTAGCAGAAATGGGTTGTTTTTGCCAGTCCAGCAAGTGCTGATCAGGCTGGCCCCGGCTTAAGCACCTGTCTGGCTCAGGCTGCCACCATGGCGCAGCGGCTGAACCGCAACGGCCAGCCCGCTGGCCGGGTCCGCCTCAGCAATAAGCCCGCATAAGGTCGGCGGGCCGCTGGCCACACTTAACCGGCTGGCTGGCTGGCCAACAAAACGGGCAATCGCGGCTTCGGTGGTCATGCCGATTACAGACTGATAATCCCCGCACATCCCGCTATCGGTCTGATAGGCCGTGCCCCCCGGCAAGACCCGGTAATCAGCTGTCGGCACATGGGTATGGGTGCCAACTACCATGGTTACCCGCCCATCCAGAAAATGGCCCAGCGCCATTTTTTCCGAAGTCGCCTCGCCATGCATATCCACCAGAATGAAATCAGCCTCCTGGCCCAGCCGCATCTTGTCCAGCAGCTGGTCAAGCACCTGAAAGGCATTATCATTTTCCGCCATAAACAAATTGGTCTGGATATTGATAACGCCGAGACGCAGCCCGCCCGCCCCCTCAATAACCACCCGGCCACTGCCGGGAAAGCCAGCCCCCATATTGGCAGGGCGCAACAGCCGCGGCTGGTTGGCGATATAGGGGGCTATTTCTGCCTTGTCCCAGATATGATTGCCGCTGGTCAGCACATCTGCCCCGGCCGCCAGCAGATCATCTGCAATCGCCGGGGTGACCCCGAAACCACCCGCGCTATTCTCGCAATTTACGACAATAAAATCGGCTGCAAGCTGTTGGCGCAAATCCGGCAATTGTGTGATCACCGCCTGACGCGCAGCGCGTCCGACAATATCGCCCAGAAATAAAATCCGTGCCAAAACCGCTTCCTCTCAACCCAATCTGGCCGGGCGCACAGCCCAACCATGCGGGGCCAGAACCCCATCCAGCCGCCTGTCCAGCGGCCCGGTCGGCACAGTCTGGAGATGCTGGCCAGCAAAGGCAAGCCCAATATAAAGCGGCCTGTGGCCGGCCGCAGCCATACTGGCCAGCGTGCGATCATAAAACCCGCCGCCATAGCCCAGCCGTCCGCCGTCCGCATCAAAAGCCAGCAGCGGCGCCAGAACCAGCTGCGGGATCACAGTCTGGCTGGCTGGGTCCGGCTGGCGGGTGCCATAGGGCCCGTGCGTCAGCTGGTCTTCTGAGGTAAAGCGATGAAAGCTGAGCGGCTGGCCGGGCGGAGGGGTTGCCGGCAGGCAAATCTCGGCTCCGGCTGCGTGCAAACGGGCCAGCAGCGGGCGCGGATCCAGCTCGGAACGGATGGGCCAATAGCCAGCGATGATCGGGGCGGTTTCGCCAGACAGGCAGGCGCGCAGCTGGTCTGCCTGCCCGGCCAATTTTTCTGCGGCCAATTCTTCTGCAGCTAGCGGCGCGTCTGCAGCCAATTTTTCCCGCATGGCAGCAGCAATCTTGCGGGCGGCTTGCTTGGCCTGATCCAGATCATCCGGCTTTTGCAGCTGTCAAGCTCCCCTACTGGCGGGCCTGGTTGCGTACCACAATGTCACTTTCCCTTAACATTCAAGTGCCGGGCCTAAATCTCAAGTGCCGGGCCTAAATTTTAAGTGCCGGGCCTAAATCTCAAGTGATAGCCAGAACAGCCGCTGACTTGGTTCATCCTCTGTGACCTGACAAACAGGTGGGTGCCATGATATGCAGGCCGCAGCCTGCACAGGGACAGCTCCCTTCAGAAGATTATGGTCCCAGGGATTGAAGCGTCTGGCGAACTGCCTAGCTATCACAGTTTGTTTTAGGCTTTTGTGAGCTGGCTGGCAAGTTTCTTTAACTGGTCCGTTGCCGCCTCTATGCGTTGGGCCAGCGCCTCCTCATCCAGCGTCTGGGCCGCGGCTGCAACCGGGGCAGACGGGGCCGGGCTGCCTGTCTGGCTCGTCTGGTCCGCCAATATCAGGCTGGCCATAGCCAGCATACGGGCCTCGCCCAGCTGGCCGACGCTGCCAGCCAGCTGCTGCAGGATGGAATCAACGCTGGCCGCCAGCGCCTCAATATGGGCTTCCTGACCCGGGTCGCAGCCCATCTGATAGGGTTGGCCATTCAGCCGGACGGTGACAACAGACTGGCTCATGATGGTTCTTTCTGATCAGGCGGTTGGCTGGTTTGCAACAGGCTGGCGGCGCGTTCCAGATTTGTGCGAATCGCGTCCAGATCGGCGCGATCCTGCTCTGCCAGCTGGCTGTCCGGGGTTGGCGCTGTGGCAAGATTGTCGGCAGACCGGGCTGCATCCGCAGCTGCTGACAATTCAGCCAGCGCCTCTTCTAACCCGTTCAATGCCTGTTCCAATCTGCTGGCCATGCGATCTGTGTAACTCCAAAGCTGGTAAAAGCCCGCTGCGGATGGCAGGGGGCCGACCGGCATCAGTGTAGTCCAATTAATCGAAAAGGCAAGGCGCACAATCGCTTGGCTCGGAAACTTCGTCCCTTGTCATATAAAGCGATTACAAATCCGGCCGGGCTGGACGCAACTTCCAATTGACGCGGCGCGCACAAATCAGGCAGATTGCCGGAGATTTTCAAAATGAATGGGGGATGGGCAGCGGGTGACCAGCCTGACCCCGGCCACCAAAAGCTGTTTGAGATGAGGCGATGACCAAGACCCAAAATCAGACTCCGAAAAGACCAGACCAGAAAAATTCACAATCGGATCGGGCAAAAATGGCAGATGCGATTCGCCTGCTGGCCATGGACGCGGTCGATGCTGCCAATTCCGGGCATCCCGGTATGCCGATGGGTATGGCCGATGCGGCCACTGCGCTGTTCTGTGACCATTTGAAATTTGATGCCAGCCAGCCGGACTGGCCGGATCGTGACCGATTTGTGCTGTCGGCCGGGCATGGCTCGATGCTGATTTATGCGCTGCTTTACCTGACCGGCTATAAGGATATGACGCTGGATCAGCTGCGCCAATTCCGCCAGCTGGGCGCGCGCACCGCCGGACATCCTGAATTCGGCCATGCGGACGGGATTGAAACCACGACAGGCCCGCTGGGACAGGGCATTGCCAATGCGGTCGGTATGGCGATGGCTGAGCGGCATCTGAACGCCCGCTATGGGGATGATCTGGTAGATCATTTCACCTATGCAATCGCTGGCGATGGCTGCCTGATGGAGGGGATTAGCCATGAGGCAGCCGGTTTGGCCGGGCATCTGGGCCTGGGCCGCCTGATCGTTCTGTTTGATGATAATGGCATCTCAATTGACGGGCCGGTCAGCCTGGCCGTTTCTGAGGATATAGCAGGCCGCTTTGCCGCGGCTGGCTGGCAGGTGCTGGCCTGTGACGGGCATGATGGGGCGGCGGTCTCAGACGCGATTGCCAAGGCCAAAACCGAGACTGGCAAGCCCAGCCTGATTTGCTGCAAGACGCAAATTGGCTACGGCTCCCCCAATCGCGCCGGCACCGCCAAGGCGCATGGGGCGCCCATGGGGGCAGAGGAAAATGCCCTGACCCGTGCACAGCTGGGCTGGGACCATGCCGCCTTTGAGATCCCAGAGCAGATGCTGGCCAGCTGGCGGTCTGTCGGCAAACAGGGCCAGCAACAGGCTGCGGATTGGCAGGCAAGACTGGCCGCCGCCCAGAACGGGCCGGAATTCACCGCCGCCTTGCAAGGTGATGTCAGCGAAGCAGCCAGAGGGGCAATCCGCGCGCATAAAAAAGCATTGGCGGCTGAACCGGCAAAACTGGCCAGCCGGGTGGCCAGCCAGAAGGCGATTGAGGCGCTGCTGCCTATGGTTCCCAGCCTGTTTGGTGGCTCGGCTGATCTGACCGGCTCAAACAATACCAAGGGCGGCGAGCAAGCCATTTTCGCCAAGGATAATTACCTGGGCACTTATGTTCATTATGGGGTGCGCGAGCATGGTATGGCAGCGGCAATGAACGGGCTGGCCCTGCATGGCGGGGTTATCCCCTATGGCGGAACTTTTCTGGTTTTCACCGATTATTGCCGCCCGTCCATCCGCCTGTCCGCTTTGATGCAGCAGCGGGTGATTTATGTGATGACGCATGATTCGATAGGGCTGGGAGAGGATGGGCCAACCCATCAGCCGGTAGAACATCTGGCCAGCCTGCGGGCGATTCCAAACTTGCATGTCTGGCGGCCCGGTGATGCGGTGGAAACTGCCGAAGCCTGGGAAATGGCACTGACCAGCCAAAAAACCCCGTCTGTTCTGGCCTTGAGCCGCCAGGGGCTGGACCAGCTGCGCCGTGATGATGCAGCTGAAAACAGATCCGCCAGGGGCGGCTATATTCTGGCTGAAGCCAGTGCCGAGCCGGAGATTGTGCTGATGGCCAGCGGCTCAGAGGTTGGCATTGCTGCAGCCGCCCGCACACAGCTGGAAGCAGACGGCCATCCCACCCGTCTGGTCTCGGTGCCTTGTATGGACCTGCTGCTGGAACAGGGGGCCGATTATCTGGCCAGCCTGGTCGGGACAGCGCGGCGGGTGGTGGCTGTTGAAGCCGCGATTGAAATGGGCTGGCAAGCCCTAACCGGCCCGAATGGCCGCTTTGTTGGCATGACCGGCTTTGGGGCTTCTGCCCCGGCAGGGGATCTCTACCGGCATTTCGGCATCACCGCAGAGGCGGTGGTCACGGCAGCGCTGGACTGACAGCGCGAGGCAGATAACAATCTGATGAGGCAGACATGAAACTGAACGGCAATGCAATTCGTCCGGGTAATGTGATCCAGCATAATGGGCGGCTCTGGGCGGCGGTGAAAATTAGCCATGTAAAACCCGGCAAGGGCGGGGCTTTTGCTCAAGTAGAGCTACGCGATATCCGTGATGGTACTAAGCTGAATGAACGTTTCCGGGCTTCGGAAACGGTAGAGCGGGTTATTCTGGATGAGGTTTCCTGCACCTATCTCTATGCTGAGGGAGAGGCGTTCATCTTTATGAATAATGAGAATTTTGAGCAATTCACCATCCGGGCGGATATGATCGGCGAGCCCGCGGCTTTTTTGCAGGACGGCATAAATGTGACCATGCAGGCCTTTGAAGGGGAGCCGATTTCCGTTTCCCTGCCAGATCAGGCGGTGGTAACAGTGGTTGAGGCAGATGCCGTGGTCAAGGGGCAGACAGCCTCTTCCTCTTTCAAGCCAGCGCTGGCAGATAATGGGGTCAAAATCATGGTCCCGCCGCATATTGAAGCTGGCACCCGCATCGTTGTCCGCACCGAAGATGCAACTTATGTTGAACGGGCCAAAGACTAGCATTGGCCGCCTGCCAGCCGGACGCAAAAAGCGATGACCAGCGGCTGACACCGATAGGAAAGAGAGATTAAGATGGCGACTCGTTCTGCCCTCATCAATGTGATGTTCAAGGCTGCCGACAAGGCCAGTCGCCGCATGATGCGCGATTTCGGCGAGGTAGAAAACCTGCAGGTCAGCCGCAAGGGGGCGGCCGATTTTGTCAGCCAGGCAGACATCAAGGCAGAGCAAATTATCAAGGCTGAACTGGCCGCGGCCCGCCCGGACTGGAATATGTTGATGGAGGAATCCGGTTCCTCTGAAGGCGCGGACAAACAGGCCCCCTGCTGGATCGTGGACCCGCTTGACGGAACCACAAATTTCCTGCATGGCATCCCGCATTTCGCCATTTCCATCGCGGTGATGGAACAGGGCAAGATCACCGCCGGGGCCATATTTGATCCGGTGCGTGATGAATTTTTCCATGCTGAACAGGGTATCGGGGCCTATCTGAACGGGCGGCGTATCCGGGTTGCCGGCAGGCGGCGCATGGAAGAAGCGCTGTTTGCCACCGGTATTCCCTTTATGGGGCGCGGTGATGAGGCTGATGATGCGGCCTATGCTGCCGGGATGATGCGGGTTGCGCGGGCCAGCAGCGGGGTGCGCCGCTTTGGAGCAGCGGCCCTTGATATGGCCTGGGTTGCGGCAGGCCGCTATGACGGTTTCTGGGAGCGCGGGCTGAATATCTGGGATATCGCGGCCGGCTTTATTCTGGTGCGGGAGGCAGGCGGCTTTGTCTCTGATTTTGCCGCCCGTGACCGGTCGCTGGAGACCGGCGATGTGGTGACCGCCAATGGCGTGCTGCATGGCCCGCTGCTGAAATTGCTGCGCGGCTGAAATTGCTGCCCGGCTGAAATTGCTGCCCAGTTGAACAGGCTGAAACCCTGACCCTGATTTTACCGGCGATACCTGCTTTAGTCGCCGCAGGCCACCCGCTGATATTTATGAAGAAAACACGCTTAGGTTAAACATTTATTAATATAATTCTGCTATAGAATCTGGTTC
>JADHLK010000021.1 GCA_016780695.1 Alphaproteobacteria bacterium
TGGCAGGCTGAGGCTGTCCAGGCGCGGCACCGATTGGCGCTCCAGCAGCCCGGCCTTGACCATGGCTGTCAGGCTGGCCGTGCTGGCCCCGGTCTCGCGGGCCAGATTAGCAGCTGGCAGCGGAGGGGTATTCTGCATGAAGTCCAGCACCCGCGCCCGCAGCTGGGTGAGGCGGGCCTGTTCCGGCAGCCGGTCAGCGCGTTGCAGGACAGTCATGCGGGCGGGCGGCTCCAGCGCATCCGGCACGGATAGCAGCATCCGCACCAGCTGCCCCCCCGGGGCCAAGGTCCATTCTGCTACCCGGCGGGCAAATTCCAGCAGCTGCATGGGCAAGGGCGGCAAATCAGCCAGCACCAGAACAGCCTTCAGCCTGCTGCGGTCTATTTCTGCCTCCTCCGGGCAGTCCAGGACCACCCCCCAGAGCTGACGCGGGCCGACCGGCACCTTGACCAGCTGACCCGGCACGGCCTGCCAGCCAGCGGGCAGCAGATAGTCATAGCCGGACAGGCTGGCGCGGCCTATCGGGACCGGCACAGCAACGCGCACAAACCTGTCTTTTATATCAGGCCCTTTTACATTGGTGCTGTCTTTTCCGGTTGCATGGGTCATAATCTGCACATTAAACTGCCGCTGACAGGCTTGCAAAGGAAGATGCGCCGATTTGGGCCAGGCCGTCCTATAATCAGACAGGACTTACAGAGATGAAAATTTTTCTTGATACCGCAGAACTTTCTGAGATCAGCAGGCTGAATGAGACCGGGCTGGTGGACGGGGTTACCACCAACCCGTCGCTGATTGCCAAATCAGGCCGCAATATTCTGGAGGCGATTGCCGATATTGCCGCGGTTGTTTCGGGCCCGGTCAGTGCTGAGGTCACCGCCACTGATTATGAGACGATGCTGGCCGAGGGCAGGAAGCTGGCCGCTATTGCAGATAATATCGCGGTCAAGGTGCCGCTCACCCCGGCTGGGTTGCGCGTGTGTCACAGCTTGAGCCGGGATCAGATAATGGTGAATGTCACCTTGTGTTTTTCAGCAGCCCAAGCCCTGCTCGCCGCCAAGGCCGGGGCGCGCTTCATCTCTCCGTTTGTCGGACGGCTGGATGATCTCGGCGCGGACGGGATGGGGCTGATCAGCGATATTGTGGATATTTATGCCAATTATGATTTTGCCACCGAGGTGCTGGTCGCCTCGGCACGCGGCCCGCAACATATTGTCGATGCGGCCCTGCTCGGCGCAGATGTGGTAACCCTGCCGCCGAAGGTGCTGGATCAGATGTATCAGCATCCGCTCACCGATAAGGGGCTGGATGCGTTTTTGCAAGATTGGGCGGCAACCGGCCAGTCTATTTTATAGGCGGCAGCTGCGTGCCTTTTTTGCTCAACAGACCGGCCCGCACTATACAATCAAGCCGCGCCATACAAACAAAAGGCAGGAGGCCATGACACGCCCGCCAAAATCGCCAAAACTGGATGCCCAAGACATCCTGGCCTGGCTGGCCGATAATCCGGAGTTTCTGGAACGCCATGCCGACCAGCTCGGCTGGATCGCTAATCCGGCCATGGACAAGAGCGGCACGGTTGTGGATTTGACCCGCCGCATCGCCGCGCGCGCGCGCGAAGAAGCCCGCAAGATGCAGCAAACCAACCAGTCCTTGTTGCATCTGGCGGCTGAAAATATGCTGCATTGGCAGCAATTGCATCATGCCACGCTGGGGTTTCTGGCCTGCACGAATATCAACAGTTTCGCGCAAATGATAGAGGATGAATTGCCGGTGATTTTCGGTCTCGCCGGGGCGCGGCTGCTGATGCCTGCTGAGGGGGCCTTGCCGATGGCGGAGAGCCTCGGCTTTCTGGTTTTGCCGGGTGAGGAAATTAACCGGATTTGTCAGGCCCGCTCAGTCTATCTGGGCCCGCCCGCGCAGTCCGGCCCAGCCCTGTTTTCTGTCCCTTCTGCCTCTATGGCGGTGGTGCGGCTGCCTGATCAGCTACCGGAACCGGTGGCCGGATCAGCCCTGGTGCTGGGGGGACGCACCCCGCAGAGCTTTGCCCCGGATCAGGGCCAGACCCTTTTGACCTATCTGGCCGAAATTGTCGGGGTTTGCCTGCTGGCCCGCATTGAGAGCTGAGCAGATGGCTGGCCCGCCTGCAGAACTGGCAGCAGCCTATCAGGGCTGGCTGGACTGGCTGGTCAGTGAACGCCATTATGCCGACCATACGCTGGATGCCTATCAGCGTGATCTGGAACATTTTTTTGCCTCCCAGGCGGAACAGGGACACGCGCTTCTTCCCCCGGCACGCGATGGGTTTCGCGGCTGGCTGGCCGGTATGCAGGCGGCCGGGCTGGCCAAGAGCACTGCCGCCAGACGGGTCTCCTCAGTGCGCAGTTTCTACCGCTGGATAGCGCGTCATGAAAAGGCAGACCTGCCGGATTTAAGCTGGATGAAAGCGCCGCGCCGCGGTCAACCCTTGCCGCGGGCGATCAGCCATGATCAGGCGGCTGCCTTGCTGCGGGCGGTGCGGGACAGGCCGCTGCCGGACTGGCAGATAGCCCGCGATCAAGCGCTGATGCTGTTGATGTATGGGGCCGGGCTGCGCCTGTCTGAAGTGCTGGGCCTGACCGCACAGGACCTGCCCTTGTCGGACTGGCTGCGAATCACCGGCAAGGGTAATAAGATGCGTGAAGTGCCGATCCTGCCAGCCGTGGCAGACGCAGTGGCCAATGCCCGTGCCTTGTGTCCGTTTCAACCGCAAGGCAGTAACAGCCTGTTCTGTTCGTCCAGGGGGCAGCAGCTCGGCCCGCGCGCGGTGCAGAGGTTGCTGGAAGCCTTGCGTATGGCAGCCGGCCTGCCCGCCGATACCACACCGCATAGCCTGCGGCACGCTTTTGCCACCCAGCTGCTGGCCGGAGGCGGGGATTTACGCGCGATTCAGCAATTACTGGGCCATGCCAGCCTGTCCACTACCCAGCGCTATACAAAAGTAGACCGCGAACAGCTGCGCAATGCTCACCGGCAGGCCCATCCGCGCCGCTAAAAACCAGTTTTGAAATGGCTTTTTCGGGTATGTTTCGGGTCTAGCTATGGATGGCCCGCCTGTCCACTGCCAGCGCCGCTTCCTTGACCGCCTCGCTCAAGGTGGGGTGGCCGTGACAGCTGCGCGCAACATCTTCAGCAGACCCGCCAAAGGCCATAACCGCGACAATCTCATGGATCAGCGTGCCAGCTTCCGGCCCGATAATATGCGCACCCAGCAGCTGATCTGTATCTTTATGAGCCAGCAATTTCACAAAGCCCTCAGCCTGACCGGTCGCCCGCGCCCGGCTATTCGCCATAAAGGGAAAGACCCCTTTTTTATACTCTGTCCCGGCTTGTTTGAGCTGTTCCTCGGTCTTGCCAAGCTGGGCGACTTCCGGGGCGGTATAGACAATGCCCGGAACCAGATCATAATCCACATGACCCGCCTTGCCCGCCATGATTTCCACGGCAGCAACCCCATCTTCCTCAGCCTTGTGCGCCAGCATCGGGCCTGCGATTACATCCCCAATGGCAAAAATGCCAGGCACCGAAGTTTCAAAATCCTCATCTACCTCTATCTGTCCGCGCTCGCTCAGCGCAACGCCCAGCCCTTCCAGACCCAGCCCTTCAGTATGCGGCTTGCGGCCAACCGCCACCAGAGCCACATCAAAGGACAGCTTCTCGGTCTTGCCGCCTGCCGCCGCGGCCAGCTCCAGCTCTACGCCCTTGCCCTTGTGACTGGCAGACTGAACGGCGGTGGCAAGCTGGAAGGACAGACCCTGCTTTTCCAGAATAGCCTGAAATTTCTCTGCCACCTCACCATCCATGCCAGGCAGAATCCGATCCAGATATTCAATCACCTGAACCTCTGCCCCCAGCCGCGCCCACACCGTGCCCAGCTCCAGCCCGATATAGCCAGCCCCGATCACCGCCAGCTTTTCCGGCACTTTTTTCAGGGCCAGTGCGCCGGTTGACGACACAATGGTCTTTTCATCAATCTGCACACCGGGCAGGCTGGCCGGGGCAGAGCCGGTGGCAATCAGGATTCGCTCAGCGCTATAGGTGGTTTTCTTGCGCCCTTCTGCCACCTCAACCGATCCGGCAGCCGGTATATGCGCCTCTCCGGTCAGGCGGGTGACCTTGTTCTTGGCAAATAACAGGTCTATGCCGCCGGTCAGCCCGGCAACCACCGCATCCTTGTTGGCCATCATGGTTTTCAAATCCAGCTTGACCGAAGCGGCCTTGATCCCCAAGCCGGCCAGATGCCCGCTGGCAGCCTCGGCAAAGCGTTCACTGGTGTGCAGCAGCGCCTTGGACGGGATACAGCCAACATTTAAACAGGTTCCGCCCAGCGCGGGCCGCCGGTCCACACAGGCAACCTTCATGCCCAGCTGCGCCGCCCTTATCGCGGCAACATAGCCGCCTGGCCCCCCGCCGATAACAATCAGGTCAAAATGCTGTTCAGCCATTTTCTCACTCTTTCCCCTGCCTGCGGCACAGTTTTATCACACACCCAGCAGCAGACGGCGCGGGTCTTCGATCAGCTCCTTGATGCGCACCAGAAACGATACCGCCTCACGCCCGTCAATAATCCGGTGATCATAGGACAGGGCCAGATACATCATCGGCCGGATTTCCACCTTGTCACCGATCGCCATAGGCCGTTTTTGAATCTTGTGCATACCAAGAATACCGCTTTGGGGCGGATTCAGAATCGGTGTTGACATCAAAGAGCCATAAACCCCGCCATTGGAAATGGTAAAGCTGCCGCCTGCCATGTCTGACGGGGACAGCTTGCCATCGCGGGCCTGCTGGCCAAACGTGGTTATGCGGGCTTCCACCTCAGCCAGCGAGAGATCCTGAGCATCTTTGAGAACCGGCACCACCAGACCTTGCGGGGTGCCAACGGCCACGCCAATATTGCTGAAGGGCTTATAGACGATATCGGTGCCATGTATTTCGGCATTGACTGCCGGAAATTCACGCAGGGCGGTGATCACAGCACGCACAAAAAAGCCCATAAAGCCCAGCCGCACGCCGTAATTTTTCTCAAAATCCTCTTTATAGGCAGCACGCAATTCCATCACCGCGCCCATATCGACCTCATTGAAAGTGGTCAGCATGGCCGCATTGTTCTGTGCCTCTTTCAGCCGCTGGGCGATCACCTGACGCAGGCGCGACATCGGCACCCGCTCCTCTCTTGGATCATCGGTGCGCGGGCGCGGGGCCGCCGCTGCCGGAGCTGCTGCCGGGGCAGCCATGCGGCGGGCCGTGCCACTGTCAATCGCAGCCAGAACATCTGCCTTGGTCAGCCGGCCATCCTTGCCGCTGGCAGTGATTTTCGCCGGATCAAGATTATGCTCCTCCACCAGCCGGCGCACAGCCGGAGACAGGGGCGCGGCGGCAACCGGAGCAGGCATTTGCACCGGGGGCGTAACAGGCGGGCCAGAGTTACCAGAGCCAGACTCAACAGAGCCAGTCTCAGCCTGAGTGGCCTTTGCAGGCGCGCTATCGGCTGCTTTTTGCGGGGCCGTATCAGCAGCCGGACTGGCCGCCGCCCCTTCTGCTATCAGGCCCAGCACCGCATCGACACCCACCACGCTGCCTGCCTCGGCAACGATCTGCTCCAGCACGCCAGCCGCCGGGGCCGGTACTTCAAGCGTTACCTTGTCGGTTTCCAGCTCTACCAGCGGCTCATCTGCTGCGACTGTTTCGCCAGCAGCTTTCATCCAGCTGGCTACGGTGGCTTCCGATACGGATTCGCCCAGCACCGGGACCTTGATTTCAACGCTCATTGCCTGTTCACTCCTTCTTGCGGGGGCAGAAAGGCGCGCCCCACAGATTAGGCTGCCTATTCAGCCGCCAATTTTTCATAGTCAGCAGCCAGCGCCGCATCCACCAGCGCCGCCTGTTCGCGCTGATGGCGGGCCATGGATCCGGTTGCCGGAGAAGCAGCAGCAGGCCGACCAGCATAAATAGGACGCGCCTCAGCCATGCCCGCCTTGGCCATTGCTGCCTCCAGATAGTCACGCACAAAGGCCCAGCTGCCCATATTTTTTGGCTCTTCCTGACACCAGACAATTTCTGCTGCCTTGGAACGGGCCAGAATCGTAGCCACGGTTTTTTGCGGGAACGGATAAAGTTGTTCGATACGCAAGATGCTGACATTCTCAAGGCCGCGCTTTTTGCGCTCCTCCAGCAGATCATAATAGACCTTGCCGGAACAGAGCACAAAGCGGCGCGCCTTATTCTTGCGAATCGCCGGATCCTGTTCATCAAAGACGCGGTGGAAGCTGGTATCGGGGCCCATATCTGCCAGCTCTGAGACGCATTGCTTGTGTCGCAGCAATGATTTCGGTGTCATCACCACCAGCGGCTTGCGGAAATCGCGCATCATCTGGCGGCGCAGCACATGGAAATAATTGGCCGGGGTCGTGCAATTGACCACCTGCATATTATCTTCAGCACATAATTGCAGATAGCGTTCCAGCCGGGCTGAAGAATGTTCCGGCCCCTGCCCCTCATAGCCATGCGGCAAGAGCAGAACCAGCCCGTTCATCCGCAGCCATTTTGATTCGCCAGAGCTGATAAACTGATCCACCACCACTTGGGCACCATTGGCAAAATCGCCGAACTGGGCTTCCCACATGACCAGCGCGTTCGGTTCCGCCAGCGAGAAGCCATATTCAAAACCCATCACCGAGGCTTCGGAAAGCGGCGAGTCAATGACTTCAAAACTGGCCTGTTCCGGCCCCAGATTCATCAGCGGCGTATAGCGCGCCTCGGTTTCTTGATCAACGAACACGGCATGGCGCTGGGAAAAGGTGCCGCGACAGGAATCCTGGCCGGACAGGCGCACCACGTAGCCCTGTTTCAGCAAGCTGCCAAAGGCCAGATGTTCGGCAGTCGCCCAGTCAATGCCGCTGCCTGAGCCAATCGCCTCAGCCCGCGCTTTTATCACCCTCTCCAGCTTTGGATTGGCCTTGAAACCCTCTGGCAGGGTAGTCATCACCGTGCCGATCTCACGCAGCATTTCCAGCGCCACATCTGTTTCACCGCGCCGGTCATCGCCCCAGGCCGCCTTCAGCCCGGACCATTGACCCTCCAGCCAGTCAGCCTTGTTCGGCTTGTAGCTGTTACCGGCCTCAAATTCAGCCTCCAGCCAGGTTTCACGCTCATCACGAATTTGCTGGGCCCGGCTTTCATCCAGCACCCCTTCGGCGATCAGCTGGCTGGCATATTTTTCCTGTGTGCTGCGCTGTTTGGCAATCTGGCGATACATCAAAGGCTGGGTGAAAGACGGCTCATCCCCCTCATTATGGCCAAAGCGGCGATAGCACAGCATATCCAGCACCACATCCACCCCAAAAGTCTGGCGGAATTCAATGGCAATCCGGCTGGCATGAACCACTGCTTCGGGATCATCGCCATTTACATGAAAGATCGGGGCCATCACCATCTTGGCGACATCTGTCGGATAGGGCGAGGAACGCGAATAGGATGGGCTGGTGGTAAAGCCTATCTGGTTATTCACAATAATATGAATCGTGCCGCCCGTCCGATAGCCGCGCAAGGCCGAAAAGGCAAAAGTCTCAGCCACCACCCCCTGACCGGCAAAGGCTGCATCGCCATGCGTCAGCACACCCAGCACCTTGCGAAAATCATGATCGCTGCGCTGATGCTGCTTGGCGCGCACCCGGCCAACCACAATCGGATCGACAATTTCCAGATGCGAGGGGTTGGGCGACAGGCTGAGATGAATCTCATTATCATCAAACACCCGATCAGCAGAGGCCCCCAGATGATATTTTACATCGCCGGAACCGCCTGCCTCTTCCGGGTTGGCCGGATTGCCCATAAATTCTGAGATGATCGCCCGAAACGGCTTGTCCATCACATTATGCAGCACATTCAGCCTGCCACGATGGGCCATGCCGATAACCACCTCTTCCAGCCCCATCTGGCCGCCGCGTTTCAAAATCTGCTCAAAAGCCGGGACCAACGCCTCGCCGCCATCCAGCCCGAACCGCTTTGTGCCAATATATTTTTTATGCAGGAACCGCTCAAAGCTCTCGGCTGCGACCAGCTTCTCATAAATAGCGACCTTGCCGCGGCGGGTAAATTCCGTGCGGTTGCCAATCGCCTCAATGCGTTCCTGAATCCAGGCCTTTTGCGCCGGGTCCTGAATATGCATGAATTCAACGCCGATTGTCCCGCAATAGGTCTTTTTCAGCAGCTCCATGATTTCTGCCAGCGTGGCAATCTCCAGCCCCAGCACAAAATTGATAAAAATGGGCCGGTCAAAATCCTCCGGGCCGAAGCCATAGCTGGCCGGGTCCAGCTCCGGGTGCACTTCTTTTGGCTGCAGGGCCAGCGGATCCAAATCCGCCAGCAAATGGCCGCGAATCCGATAGGCACGAATCAGCATGATGGCACGCAGCGAATCCAGCGTCGCAGAGCGCACATCAGTTGCGATCAAATCCCGATTGCCAGCAATGCCCTGAGCCACCGCCTTGATAGAGGCTTCGGGATCATGCGCCCCGACCACCTGGCTGGCCGGGCGGCCCCAATCCGGCAGCTCATCCCCAGCCTCTGCCAGCTCACCCAGCTGGGCAAACCATTCCGCCCATTGCGGGCTGACCGAGGCCGGATCGGTTTTCCAGGCCCGCTGCATCTCGGCAATAAAGGTGGCGTTTGCACCGTAAAGGAAACTGCTGTCCATCTCACTCTGGCCCTTTACATCTGTCCTTTGTCCATTCTCTGTGCGGCCCTCGGCCTTGCTGACTGTTTCCTGAACCAGGAAGCTCAGAAATCAGCCAGTGCCTTCTGCACCGCCTCCCCCAGCATAGCCGGAGATTCCGCCATCACAAAGCCGGCCTGCTGCATGGCAGAAATCTTGTCTGCTGCCGCGCCGCTGCCACCAGCCACAATCGCCCCGGCATGACCCATGCGGCGACCCGGCGGGGCAGTCTGTCCAGCGATAAATCCGGCAATCGGTTTTTTGTTCGGATGGGCCGCATAAAAGGCTGCTGCCTCTTCCTCGGCTGACCCGCCAATCTCTCCGATCATGACAATCGCCTCGGTCTGATCATCTGCCAGAAACAGACCCAGAGCATCAATGAAATCAGTGCCGTTAATCGGATCGCCGCCAATGCCGATACAGCTGGACTGGCCCAGCCCGCTGGCCGTTGTCTGGGCCACCGCCTCATAGGTCAGCGTGCCGGACCGCGAGACAATACCCACCCGTCCCGGCTGGTGAATATGGCCCGGCATAATACCGATTTTGCAGGCACCCGGCGTTATCACACCCGGGCAGTTCGGCCCGACCAGACGGCTGGCAGACCCTTGCAGCGCGGCCTTGACCGCGATCATATCCTGCACCGGAATCCCCTCCGTAATGCAGACGATCAGCACCACCTCAGCGGCAATCGCCTCCAGAATCGAATCAGCCGCGAAGGGCGGCGGAACATAAATGACCGACGCATTCGCCCCAGTTTCAGAAACCGCTTCGGCAACCGTATCAAATACCGGCAGGTCCAGATGCGTCTGCCCGCCCTTGCCGGGGGTCACACCGCCGACCATTTTGGTGCCATAGGCAATTGCCTGCTCACTGTGAAATGTGCCCTGGGCCCCGGTGAAGCCCTGACAGATAACGCGGGTATCCTTGTCAACCAGAACAGCCATCGCCTATGCCCCCTTAACCGCAGCGACGATTTTGGCCGCCGCATCACCCAGATCATCCGCAGCGATAATCGCCAGACCGGACGCCGCCATAATCTGCTTGCCCTCTGCTACATTGGTGCCTTCCAGCCGCACCACCAGCGGCTTGGTCAGCCCCAGATTGCGAGCTGCTGTCACAACCCCTTCGGCAATAATATCGCAGCGCATAATGCCGCCGAAAATATTGACCAAGATGCCTTCAACCGCTGCATCTGACAGGATAATCTTAAAGGCTTCGGTCACTTTTTCAGTCGTTGCGCCGCCGCCCACATCCAGAAAATTAGCCGGATCGCCACCTTGCAGCTTGATAATATCCATGGTTGCCATTGCCAGCCCGGCCCCATTAACCATACAGCCAATATTGCCATCCAGCTTGATATAGCTGAGGTCAAATTCCGAGGCTTTGACTTCTGCCGGGTCCTCTTCGGTCAAATCGCGCAAGGCCAGCACATCCGGCTGTCGGAACAGCGCATTATCATCAAAGCCCATCTTGGCATCCAGCGCGATCAAATCGCCGCTGCCGGTCACCACCAGCGGGTTGATTTCCAGCAAGGAGGCATCCAGCTGGGTAAAGGCTTGATAGAGGCTGTGCAGGAATTTGCCTGCCTGTTTGGCCGTCCCGCCGCGCAACCCCAGCACCCCGGCAACCCGCCGGACATGATGGGCACGCAGCCCGGTCGCCGGATGAATAGGCAGGGTGAGAATTTTTTCCGGCTGGCTGGCCGCGACTTCCTCAATATCCACGCCGCCTTCGGTAGAACAGATAAGGGTGACACAAGAGCTGGCCCGATCCACCAGCATGGACAGATACAGCTCACGGGCAATATCACAGCCCTCTTCAATATAGAGGCGCTGAACTTCCTTGCCAGCCGGGCCGGTCTGGTGGGTCACCAGAATCTTGCCCAGCATCTCAGCCGCAACCTGTTCGACCTCAGCTGTGGATTTCACCACCTTTACGCCGCCTGCCTTGCCGCGCCCGCCTGCGTGTATCTGGGCCTTGACCACCGTCACCGCACTGTCCAGCTCAGCTGCGGCGGCCACCGCCTCGGCTACCGAAAAAGCCGGCTTGCCGCGTGGCACAGCAACGCCAAACTGGCCAAGCAGGGCCTTCGCCTGATGTTCGTGGATATTCATCTGTCTTCCATCCCCAAAAAAACGCGGGTTATCCAACCCGCGCCACAACCTCATTCAGCGTTTTCACCGCTTCGACCGAATGGTCAAAAGCGGCCCGTTCCTGCTCATTCATCTCAATTTCGACAATGCGCTCTACACCGCCAGCCCCGATCACCACCGGCACCCCGACATACAACCCGTCCAGACCATAGGCCCCGTCAACAAAAGCCGCACAGGGCAACAGGCGCTTCTTGTCGCGCAGATAAGAGGCGGCCATCTCTATCGCTGAGGAGGCCGGAGCATAAAAGGCTGAGCCGGTTTTCAGCAAGCCTACAATCTCGGCCCCGCCATCGCGGGTGCGCTGGACAATCTGGTCAATCTTTTCTTGCGTTGACCAGCCCATCTTGATCAGATCCGGCACCGGGATGCCGGCGACAGTGGAATAGCGGATCAGCGGCACCATCGTATCACCATGACCGCCCAGCACAAAGGCCGTCACATCTTCGACAGATACGCCGAATTCCTCTGCCAGAAAATAGCGGAAACGCGCAGAATCAAGCACCCCGGCCATGCCCACCACCTTATTTGCTGGCAAGCCGGAAGCGCGTTGCAACACGCCAACCATTGCATCCAGCGGATTGGTAATACAGATAACAAAAGCGTCCGGGCAATGTGCCTTAATGCCAGCCCCGACCTGGGTCATCACGCCGGTATTAATGCCGACCAGATCATCGCGGCTCATCCCCGGCTTGCGCGCCACCCCGGCAGTGACAATGACCACATCAGACCCAGCCAGATCAGCGTAACCATTGCTGCCGGTCACCGCAGCATCAAATCCCTCTACCGGGCTGGCCTCTGCAATATCCAGGGCCTTGCCTTGCGGAATACCCTCAGCAATATCAAACAGCACCACATCTCCCAGCTCTTTTATCCCGGCCAGAAGTGCCAGTGTGCCGCCGATATTTCCGGACCCTACCAATGCTATCTTGTTGCGTGCCATTCTATCCCCCAAGCTATCCATCAAGAAAAAACCTGCAGCTTCAAAAAGCCTGTCGTCGCTGCGTGAAACTCTGCGCGGCAGCAGGCCGCAGGAAATGAAAATTTTTGATGTTTTTACCTACCCAAATTGGCAGGCTCTGACAAGGTATAATCGGCGGTGAAAGCGTGCCCTTCATGCCAGCCGGGCCATCTGAACCAGCCGTGATCTGGTTCGCTCAAATTCAAATTTCCACTGGCTGCCCTGATAAATCCCATCCTGCGGTGCAGCTGCCGAGGCAACCAGAAACCGCCCCCTGTCATAGAGCGCATCCACCAGCCACATAAAGCGGCGGGCTTCATTCTGCTCAGCATCGCCCATCAGCGGAATATGGCCCAGAACCAACCCGGCATAGCGATCCGCCAGCAACAGATAATCGCGCGCTGCCAGAGCCGTTCCGCAAAGCTGGTCAAAATCAGCAAAGGCAATATCACGGGCCGCCTTCGGTATCTCTATCACCCGGCCAACGCTGACCAGCTGATCCGGGCGCGGTGGGTGATTGCGGCTGAGGCCGGTAAAAATCTCGGCCAGTTTTTTGTCCGAAGCAGCATCATCCGGGGTCAGCCAGACATCCAGCCCGGCCAAAACTGCACCGCGCCAATCCGTGCCAGCACCAATCTCCATCACATCGCATTGCTGTTTCAGCGCCGCCACGAAAGGCAAAAACCGGCTACGATGCAGACCGCCCTTATAGAGATCATCTGGATGCCGATTAGAGGTCGCCACCATCACCAGCCCCTTTTCCCACATTGTTCCAAATAGCCGTTTTAGAATCATCGCATCAGCAATATCACGCACTTCCATCTCATCAAAACAGATCACCTTACCAGCTGTCAGCAGAGCATTTGCGGCCGCCTCAACCGGGTCTGCCGCGCCTTGCTTGCGGGCCGCTTCTATCGCCTCATGGGCGCGCAGCATAAAATCATGGAAATGCAGCCGCTGGCCAAGACCATCGGGCAGGGTGCGGTAAAACAGATTCATCAACAGCGTCTTGCCGCGCCCGACACCGCCATGCAGATACAGCCCCGGCGGCACGGCGGGCTGCTTGCCGAGCAGACGCGCCAGGGCCGAGGGAGCCGGACGATTTATCAGGATTTCATGCAGGCGGGTGAGCTCTGTGACGGCATTTTTCTGGGCCGGGTCAGGCTGCAATTCGCTGGTTGCGAGCGTATGGTCATAAAGGGCTTGCGGAGAGCTGTAGGGATCAGCCATCGGCTATCAGCCCTGCCGCTCCAGCATCCGCGTCTTGATACTGCCGATCGCCTTGGCCGGATTCAGCCCCTTGGGACAGGTATTGGTGCAATTCATGATCGTATGGCAGCGATACAGGCGGAACGGATCTTCCAGCGCATCCAGCCGCTCGCCGGTATATTCATCACGGCTGTCTGCTATCCAGCGATAGGCCTGAAGAAGCACGGCCGGGCCCAGATAGCGATCGCCATTCCACCAATAGCTGGGGCAAGCGGTGGTGCAGCTGAAACACAGCACACATTCCCACAGCCCGTCCAGCTCCTCGCGCTCTTGCGGGCTTTGCTTGCGCTCCTTGCCTGCCGGGGCCGGGGTGTCGCTTTTCAACCAGGGCTGGATAGAGGTCAGCTGGGCATAGGCATGGCTGAGATCGGGGACCAAATCCTTAACCACCGGCATATGCGGCAGCGGATAGATTTTTACATCCCCCTTCACCTCATCAATCGATTTCAGGCAGGCCAGCGTATTGGTGCCATCAATATTCATTGAGCAGGAACCACAGATCCCCTCGCGGCAGGACCGCCGGAAGGTGAGCGAGGAATCCACCTCATTCTTGATCTTAATCAGCGCATCCAGCACCATCGGCCCGCAGGACTCCAAATCCACCTCAAAACTGTCCAGACGCGGATTTTCATCATCATCCGGCGACCAGCGATAGATGGTGAACAGCTTGGTGTTCTCTGCCCCCTGCGGGGCCGGGTGATGCTTGCCTTTTACCGGGCGCGAATTGGCGGGAAGTGAAAATTCAGCCATCTGTCTTGCCTGTCCTTCCTGGCTCCTAATAGACCCGTGCAACCGGTGGCACCGGCTCCACATCATTGGTCAGGGTGGTCATGGTAACAGGCCGGTATCCCAGCGCAGATTTATTATTTTCATCCAGCCACATCACCGTATGTTTCATCCAGTTTTGATCATCGCGTTCGGGGTGATCCTCATGCGCGTGCGCGCCGCGTGATTCGGTGCGCTGCTCGGCAGACCGGATAGTGACCAGCGCCTGGCTCATCAGATTTTCCAGCTCCAGCGCCTCGATCAAATCGGTATTCCAGATAAGCGAATGATCGCTGATACCAATCTCGGTCATCTGGCCAGCAATCTCATCCATGCGGCTGACCCCTTCGCTCAAGGTCTCACCGGAGCGGAATACAGATGCGTATTTTTGCATAGCCTGCTGCATTTCCAGCCGCACGGCACCGATCTTGCGCTTGCCGCTGGCATGACGCATCCGGTCCAGCCGGGCCAAGGCACGGTCTGTTGATTCGCTGGAAACTGGCGGCAGGCTGGCCCCTGCGGTTACCATCTCAGCTGCCCGATGCGCGGCGGCCCGGCCAAAAACCACAATATCCAGCAGGGAATTGGTGCCCAGCCGGTTCGCCCCATGCACGGATACACAAGCCGCCTCGCCAATCGCCATCAGGCCGCCGGCAACCCGATTCGGCTCCGCCTCTGTCGGGGCCAGCACCTCGCCATGGTAATTGGTCGGAATTCCGCCCATATTGTAATGCACAGTCGGCAGCACT
>JADHLK010000022.1 GCA_016780695.1 Alphaproteobacteria bacterium
GATAATCTGAAATTTGATTTGGCCAGCATGGTGCAGCGCGATCATCATTATGCGATTGTTGATGAGGTGGATTCGATCCTGATCGATGAAGCGCGCACGCCTTTGATCATTTCCGGGCCGGCCGAAACATCCGGCGATTTATATCTGGCGGCGGACCAGCTTATTGGCCAGATGCGCGAGGAAGATTACGAAAAGGACGAAAAGGCGCGGTCGGTCTCGCTGACCGAAGAAGGCGTGAGCCATGCAGAGGAATTGCTGGGGCAGGCTGGTCTGCTGGAGGCGGGCAGCTCGCTCTATGATGTGGCTAATGTGGCTTTGCTGCATCATCTGACCCAGGCCCTGCGCGCGCACAAGATGTTTCAGCGCGATACCCATTATATGGTGCGCGGCGGAGAGCTGCTGATTATCGATGAATTCACTGGCCGGGCAATGACCGGGCGGCGTTTTTCCGAGGGGCTGCATCAGGCGTTGGAAGCCAAGGAAAGCCTGCAAATCCAGCCGGAAAACCAGACTCTCGCCTCGGTCACCTATCAAAATTATTTTCGCCTTTATGACAAGCTGGCCGGAATGACCGGAACAGCGCTGACGGAAGCCGGGGAATTTTCTGAAATCTACGGGCTGGAGGTTGTCTCGGTGCCGACTAACCAGCCGGTCAAGCGTCTCGATCATGATGATGAGGTTTATCGCACAAATGCCGAGCGTGATACGGCTGTGATCAAGCTGATAGAGGAATGTCAGGGGCGCGGCCAGCCAGTGCTGGTTGGCACTGTAACGATTGAGAAATCGGAAACCCTGTCCAAGGCGCTGACGGCCAAAAAAATTGAGCATAAGGTGCTGAATGCCCGCTTTCATGAACAGGAAGCCAAGATTATCGCTGAGGCCGGGGTGCCGGGTGCGGTAACCATCGCAACCAACATGGCCGGTCGCGGCACCGATATTCAGCTGGGGGGTAATCTGATGATGCGCCTGTCTGAAGAGGCAGGCGAGGCGGGGCAGCTGGCGCCCAAAAAACAGGCGGCTATTGAAGCAGATATTGCTGCTGGCAAACAAAAGGCGCTGGATGCGGGCGGGCTTTATGTGATCGGCACGGAACGGCATGAATCGCGCCGCATTGACAATCAGCTGCGGGGCCGGACAGGCCGTCAGGGAGATCCGGGAGCGTCAAAATTCTTCCTGTCACTGCAAGATGATCTGATGCGTATTTTCGGCTCTGACAAGCTGGATGGTATGCTGGTCAAGCTGGGGCTGGAAGAGGGCGAAGCAATTATCCACCCGTGGATTAACAAGGCGGTGGAAAAGGCACAATCCAAGGTCGAGGCACATCATTTTGAAATCCGCAAGCAGCTGCTGAAATATGATGATGTGATGAATGATCAGCGCCAGGTTATCTTTGCCCAGCGCAAGGAGATCATGCAGACCGACAATGTGCATGAAACCGTGCTGTCCATGCGGGCCGAGACGATTGACAATATTGTCGCTGAGGCGATTCCAGCAGGCAGCTTTGCTGATAAATGGGATGGCGATTTGCTGCGCAATCAGGCGGCAACCTATCTGGCGGTGGATGTGCCGGGGCCGGATTGGGTAGCTGAGGACGGAATCGCTGAGCCGGAAATTATCGACCGGCTACAGGATATGGCAGACAAGCATATGGCCGCCAAGGCCCTGCGCTTCGGGCCGGAAACCATGCGGATGGCAGAAAAATCATTGCTGCTGCAGGTGCTGGATCAGCAATGGAAGGAACATCTGCTGCAGCTGGATCAGCTGCGTCAGGGGATTGGCTTGCGGGCCTATGCCCAAAAAGACCCGCTTAATGAATATAAAAAAGAAGCCTTCCATATGTTTGAGGAGATGCTGGGCCAGATGCGCCAGACGGTGACCATGGCACTGGCCCATGTTGAGCTGCGCCCGCCAGATGAGGCCGCCGCAGAAGCAGCCCAGGCTGGCCCCGCCGCCCAACCGGCAGAGGCATCAGAGCAGGCCTCCGCGATGCCGACTGGCAAGGTGCCACGCAACGCGGCCTGCCCCTGTGGTTCAGGCAAGAAATACAAGCATTGTCATGGCCGCTTGCACTGACCGGCTGACAAGGCTTGCATCAGCCTGCCCCTGTGCTTATCTGTTAAGAGAGGGGCCAGCGGGCTGCAATGAGGTCTTGGCATGATAAAATATGCGCTGATTTGTGAAAACAGCCATGAATTTGAGGGATGGTTTCCCGATTCTGCAGGTTTTGAGGCCCAGCTGGCAGATAATCTTGTCAGCTGTCCGCATTGTGCCAGCCTGTCCGTGCGGCGGGCTTTGATGGCCCCGGCCCTGTCCAGCCCGAAAACCAGAGCCAAAAGCAAGCCGCGCCCGGTTATCGGGACGGATACGCCGGAACAGCCAGTGGCCATATCCGCGCCCCAGCCAGCCAGCCAGATGGTAGCCGGCAATCCAGCAAGCCGATCCGGCCAGATGCTGCAAATGTTGCGCGAAATGCATCGGGTGGTGCAGGCTGAATGCCGCCCGGTCGGGGAAAAATTTGCCGAAGAAGCGCTGAAAATCCATCGCGGGGAGGCAGAAGCAGAACCTATCTGGGGCAGCTGCACCACTGAGGAGCGCGCCGAGCTGGAAGAAGAAGGCGTGGATTTTGCCGAATTGCCGGCCCTGCCGCGCGATAATTAGGTAGCTGGCCTGATCTGGCTGGCTGGCAAATCAGGCTCTTTTGGGCAGCAAGCTGCCTGAAGCCCCATAATTAACAGCTGTGATCGGGCTGATGACAAAGCGCCCCCCCGGCAGCGGCACAAAGCCACTGACATCATCCAGAATAATATCATGGCGGGCGAACAAAGCCTGCAATTCAGCCGGGCGGATGAATTTTTCTGTCTGATGTGTGCCAGCTGGCACAATCCGCAAAATATATTCTGCCGCGAATTTCGCCAGCGCGGCTGCTGCCAGCGTGCGGTTGATGGTGGTGATAACCACAGCCCCGGACGGTTTCAGCAAAGCCGCAATAGCCTGCACAAAACTGTCCGGGTCAGCCACATGTTCGATAACTTCTGAGGCATAAACCAGATCATATTTACGGCCTGTCGCAGCCAGGCTCTCAGCTGAGCAATGCTGATAATCGATTGCCAGATGGCCGGTTTTTGCGTGCGCGGCCGCGGCCTTGATCGCTTCTGCTGACCCGTCAATGGCCGTCACTTCAGCCCCCAGCCGGGCGACAGGTTCGGCCAGTAAGCCGCCGCCGCAACCAATATCCAGCACGGCCAGCCCGGCCAGCGGCTGCCCCGGTTCTGCGCTGGCCAGCCCGCCGCGGCGGGCCGACTGCAGGATATAATCCAGCCTGACCGGGGTAAAAAGATGCAGCGGGCGCATCGGCCCAGCCGGATCCCACCAGCTTTGGGCCAGCCGGTCAAAACGGGCAATATCCTCAGCATCAATGCTGGCATCTTGCGGGGCTTGTATCATCACAGACGACCTTGCTGGTTTGGCAGCTGCCGCTGGTTGCGGCAGGTGGGTTGCCGGGATTTTGCCTTGAAGTCTAGGCATTTGTCCAGTATGACAAAGCCGTTTCAACAAGATTGTTTGGCAGAAAATGGCTCGCATAGTGCAAAAATTCGGCGGCACCTCGGTTGCTGACTTGGACCGCATCCGCAATGTCGCGGAAAAGGTCAAAAAAGAGGTGGCGGCTGGCAATGAGGTTGCGGTGGTGGTCTCAGCGATGGCAGGTGCGACCAATCAGCTGGTCAGCTTTGCCCGCGATATCGGCCCGCTGCATGATGCGCGCGAATATGATACGATTGTGGCAACCGGCGAGCAGGTGACAGTCGGCCTGCTGGCGATTGCCTTGCAGAATATGGGCATTGATGCGCGGTCCTGGCTGGGCTGGCAGATCCCGTTTCGCACTGACGAGGTGCATGGATCAGCCCGTATTGAAGCGATAGAAACTGAGCAGCTGGACAAGCGGCTGAAATCCGGCCAGGTCGCCGTTGTGGCCGGTTTTCAGGGAATCGGGCCGGATGGCCGCATTACCACGCTGGGGCGCGGCGGGTCTGACACTTCGGCAGTGGCGCTGGCGGCGGCCTTGCAGGCTGATCGCTGTGATATTTATACCGATGTGGACGGGGTCTATACCACGGATCCGCGCCTGTGCCCGGCAGCCCGCAAGCTGGATCAGATAACTTTTGAAGAGATGCTGGAGATGGCCTCTGCCGGGGCCAAGGTTTTGCAAACCCGCTCAGTTGCTATGGCCATGCGCCATAATGTGAAGCTGCAGGTGCTGTCCAGCTTTAACGAGACCCCCGGCACAATGGTGGTGGATGAGGAGATGACGATGGAACAACAGAAAATCAGCGGCATTGCCTATTCGCGTGACGAAGCCAAGGTCACCCTGTCCGGCCTGCCTGACAAGCCGGGTATTGCGGCGGCTATTTTCGGCCAGCTGGCAGATGCCCATATCAATGTTGATATGATTGTCCAGTCCGCGGCCGCAGATGGGCAGAGCACCGATATTACCTTTTCACTGGGTGAGGCGGATCTGGACAAGGCGGTGGGTTTGCTGGAAGCGGCGCGCGGCGATCTGGGCTTTGCCGAGATTTCCAGTAATGGCAAGGTGGCCAAGGTTTCTATCATCGGCACCGCCATGCGCACCCAGGCTGGAATCGCCAAGACAATGTTTGCTATTCTGGCCGAAAAAGGCATCAATCTGCAGGTGATTTCAACCTCTGAAATAAAAATATCGGTGCTGATCGAAGCCGATTATACCGAGCTGGCGGTGCGCAGCCTGCATGAGGCTTTCGGGCTGGAATCAGCCTGAACCTTCCCATTATATATAAAAATCAGCTATTTTTGCCCCTTTTTGAGCATTTTGGTTGATTTTTTTGTCTTTTTGAGTGCAACTGTAACCCAGAAGAGGGTGCGATACGGGAATTGGGTTCGGATCCATGGTAGCTGATAAACAGCACATACAAGCGGGCGGGGCTCCGCCTTTAAGCGTTGATCAGATTGGCGGCGTGCTGGCTTTTGCACGGCGGGAGAGGAAGTTCACCCTCGAACAGGTCTCTGCCCGTCTGCGTCTGCCGAAAACCTATATCAAGGCGCTCGAGCAATCTGATTTTGACAGCCTGCCGGGTGTGGCCTATGTCCCAGGCTATCTGCGTAGCTATTGCAAGTTGCTCGATATTCAGGCTGCGCCTCTGATTGCGGCTTGGCGCACCTCGCTCAGTGAAGAAGAAACCCAGCCAAAATACAAATTTCCGCTGCAGGCGCTGACCCCGCGCATTGCCGGGTCGATGGCCGCGATGCTAATCGTTGTCGCCAGCCTGACCAGCTATGCTCTCTGGTTTGTCTTTGCCCAGCCTCAAAATATGCCTGAAATTGGAGCCAGCCCGCCGGAAATGGAAATGCCGGCCGGTATGCAAGGAGAGCTGGCTGCCCTGCCGGCGGCGAATAGTAGCGATCTGGCTAGCCCGGCTGCTTCGGGCCCTGAACCAGCGGCACAGGCAGATGCGGAACCGGCGGTTGCTGAAACCGCCTCTGAGCAGCCCGCAGATGATAGTCAGCCCGCAGATACCGCCACAGAGCTGGCGGCCGGAGCTGCTGGCCAGCCTGTGCAAGCGAAAAAATTGCTGCCTGATCAGCCGGGCCTGCAAGACGATAGCACGGCACTGCCTGAGGTCACCGAGAACCGGGCCGGGGCGGCTATCGCGCGCCCGGTCAATCCGCGCGTTGATCTGGTGATAAGGGCGGTGGCCCCGTCCTGGGTTGAGATTGTGCGCTCAGATGGGTCGGTTGTGGTATCCCGCTTGCTGCGGGATGGCGAACGGCTGATGGCTGAAATTGATGATGGCCTGTTGCTCAGCACCGGCAATGCTGGCGGGCTGATGCTGGAATTCGGCGAGGCAGAAGCCATGCGGGTGGGCAAGGTTGGCGAAATCCTGCGTGATCTTCCCCTGAACAGACAGCTGTTGCGGAACAAGGCAGGCGGCGGCCCGGCCAGCTAACCAGCCGCCTTCCAAAATCTGGCCGAAAAACACATCCCGGATATATAAGGCATTAAAAAGAATCGGCTGCTCTCTGGTTTTTTTGGCTGATTTCCCGTATGAGCAAGGCAGGCCAAAATAAAGCCGCCGTCCGGTCTGCGGATAGCCCGGCCCTTGCCTGGAGCAGGAACAAACAAAGCTATGTCCCATTCACGCATAAGACCCTGGCGTATGATAGAACGCCGCACATCGCGCCAGATAATGGTTGGCAGCGTGCCGGTCGGCGGGGATGCACCGATCTCGGTGCAGACGATGACCAATACGCTGACCTCGGATGTGGCGGCAACGCTGGCCCAGATCAATCAGGCCGCCGAAGCCGGGGCAGATATTGTGCGCGTCTCCTGTCCCGATGAAGCCAGCACAAAGGCGTTGCGCGACATCTGCCGGGACAGCTCGGTGCCGATTGTGGCTGATATTCATTTCCATTATCGCCGCGCCATTGAGGCGGCTGAGGCCGGCGCGGCCTGTCTGCGGATCAATCCGGGCAATATTGGCCGGGCAGACCGGGTGCGCGAGGTGGTGGCAGCGGCACGGGCGCATGGCTGTTCGATGCGTATCGGCGTCAATGGCGGGTCGCTGGAAAAGCATTTGCTGGAAAAATATGCCGAACCCTGTCCGGAAGCACTGGTCGAATCAGCCCTCGATCACGCCCGTATTCTGGAAGATCATGATTTTCAGGACTATAAAATTTCGGTCAAGGCTTCAGATGTGTTTATGGCGGTTGCTGCCTACCAGCAGCTGGCTGAACAGACCGATGCACCGCTGCATATCGGCATTACTGAGGCAGGCGGCCAGCGCGCTGGAACTGTTAAATCGGCTATCGGGCTGGGCAATCTGCTCTGGGCCGGAATAGGCGATACGCTGCGTGTTTCCTTATCTGCTGATCCGGCCGAGGAGGTGCGGGTTGGCTATGAGATGCTGAAATCGCTGGGCCTCAGGCGGCGCGGAGTGACGGTTATTTCCTGTCCGTCCTGTGCGCGCCAGCAATTTGATGTCATTTCCTCGGTGCAACAGATTGAGGAAAGGCTGGCCCATATCAGCGTGCCGATGACAGTCTCTGTTATCGGCTGTGTGGTGAACGGTCCGGGCGAGGCGCGCGAGACCGATATTGGCCTGACCGGTGGCGGCAAGGGCGTGCATCAGATCTATATTGGCGGGCTGGCTGATCATCGGCTGGAGGGCGGGGATCTGGTTGATTACATTGTCGGGCTGGTGGAAAAAAAGGCAGCAGAGGTGACCGAGCAAGAGGAGTCGGCAAGCTGATGGAAAAAATCAACCCGCCCCGCGGCACCGCAGATTTGCTGCCTGCTGAAAAGGCCCGCCATAATCTGGTCATTGATCTGGCAAGAGAGGTGGCTGCCCGCTATGGCTTTGCCGATATGGCGACACCGATTTTTGAATTTACCGAGGTCTTCAGCCGTCCGTTGGGGGCCAGCTCGGATGTGGTGTCCAAGGAAACCTATTCGCTGCAGGATCGCGGCGGGGCCAGCCTGACCCTGCGCCCGGAAGGCACCGCCCCAGTAATGCGCGCCCTGCTCTCTGCCGGGCTGACCCAGCAGCTGCCGCAAAAACTGTTTTATAGCGGGCCGATGTTTCGCTATGAGCGGCCGCAAAAAGGCCGTATGCGCCAGTTTCACCAGGTTGGGGCTGAGCTGATCGGGCCGGGCGGGCCGCTGGCGGATGCCGAAATTATCGCCTGCGGAGCGGCCCTGCTGGACGCTCTGGGGGTGGCGGGCAGCTGTGTGCTGCATCTTAATTCTCTGGGCGATAGCGAGAGCAGGCAGGCTTACCGGACGGCGCTGCTGGCGTATCTGGAAAAATACCGCTCTGATCTGAGTGCCGACAGCCAGCGCAGGCTGACCAGCAACCCGTTGCGGATTCTGGATTCCAAAGAGGCGGCAGATCGCGCGATCGTGGCAGAGGCTCCACTGCTGGCAGAGCATCTGAACAGTGACTCACGCGCCCATTTTGACCAGCTCTGCAGCGCGCTGGATGCCGCCGGCATCAGCTGGCAGATGGACCACCGGCTGGTGCGCGGGCTGGATTATTATTGCCATACCGCCTTTGAATTCATCACCGATGGGCTGGGGGCCCAGGGCACGGTTCTGGGCGGCGGGCGTTATGACGGGCTGTCGGAAATGCTGGGCGGCCCGGCTTTGCCTGCGGTCGGTTTTGCGGCTGGCGTTGAAAGGCTGGCCTTGCTGGCGGCAGGGCCGGAAACAAAGCCTGTTGATCTGGCCATTATTGCTGCTGATGAGGAGAGCCTGACAGCCTGTTTTGCCCTGGCCGTTAAATGCCGGGCTGCCGGGCTGGCGGTGGATTTGCCGCTATCCGGCAATTTGTCCAAGAAAATGAAACGGGTCAATCAGGCCGGTGTGCGTCAGGCGTTGATTATCGGGGCGGCAGAATTGCAGGCCGGCACCGGTCAGCTGCGTGATATGCAATCCGGAGCGCAGCAGGAAATCAAGCTGCAGCAGCTGCCTGATCGCTTGGTCGACCTGATCGCAGGAAAGCAGTAACAAGATGGCCCTGCAAGACAAGATCAGCCGGGTGCTGGCTCGCCGTGATGAAATTGAGACAAGCCTGTCTTCGGGTGAGCCACATTCGCCCGATCAGCTGGCCCAGCTCTCGCGTGAGCTGTCTGAATTGCGGCCGGTTGCTGAAAAGGCAGCTGAGCTGGCCCGGCTGTCCGCCGCCCTGACAGATACCAAAAGCCTGATAGAGGATGCCGACACCGAAGCCGAGCTGCGCGAGATGGCCAATGCTGAGCTGGCTGAGTTGACCACCGCCATAGGGCAGGCCGAAGCGGATCTGAAATTGCTGCTGCTGCCCAAAGATCGGGATGATGCGCGCAATGTTATTCTGGAGGTGCGGGCCGGCACAGGCGGCGAGGAGGCGGCGCTGTTTGCCTCTGATCTGTTCTCCATGTATCAGCGCTTTGCCAGCCAGCATGGCTGGCGTTTTGAGGTGATGGAAATTTCCGAAACCGGCATTGGCGGCTATAAGGAAGCCACGGCCACCATCTCTGGTCAGGATGTGTTTGCCCGGCTGAAATTTGAATCCGGCGTGCATCGGGTGCAGCGGGTTCCGGAAACTGAGGCTGGCGGGCGCATCCACACCTCAGCTGCCACGGTTGCTGTGCTGCCAGAGGTAGAGGATGTTGATATTGATATTCAAGAAACCGATTTGCGGGTGGATGTGTTTCGTGCCTCCGGCCCCGGTGGCCAGTCGGTGAATACCACTGATTCAGCTGTGCGTATCACCCATTTGCCCAGCGGTATTGTGGTGAGCCAGCAGGATGAAAAATCCCAGCACAAGAACCGTGCCAAGGCGATGAAAATCTTGCGTGCCCGCCTCTATGATGCAGAGCGCGCCCGCCAGGATGCAGAACGGGCTGCCTCGCGCAAGGGGCAGGTTGGCTCCGGCGACCGGTCTGAGCGGATCAGAACCTATAATTTTCCGCAAGGGCGGGTGACCGACCACCGGATCAATCTGACGCTCTACAAGCTGGACAAAATATTGGCAGGCGAGGCGCTGGATGAGGTGGTGGGCGCGCTGGCGGCAGAGGATCAGGCTGCCCGGCTGGCTGAGGGTCAGGCAGAAACATGAATCCCCAGCCCGCCCGGGCGCTGATCACCCAGCTGGCGGAGCAGCTGGCGGAGGCTGGTATTGATAATCCGCGCTTTGAGGCCCGGCTGCTGCTGGGGCTGGCCCTTGGCCGTGAGGATGCGCCGGGCAGCCATGAAGAATTGGCACTGGATCAACAGCAGAAAGACCGGCTGGCGGAGCTGTTGCAAAGGCGATGTGCCGGAGAACCGCCCAGCCGGTTGCGGGGCTGGCGCGAATTTTACGGGCTGCGTTTCCGGCTGAATTCGGCCATGCTGGACCCGCGCCCGGATTCAGAAATTCTGGTTGAGGCAGCACTTTCCTTTGCGGACCAGCTGGGCCCGGACAAGGCCTTGCGGGTAGCTGATTTTGGCACCGGTTCAGGCTGTCTGCTGCTCAGCCTGCTGGCGCATCTGCCGAATGCCAGCGGGGCCGGTCTGGACATCAGCGCCAAAGCGCTGGAAGGCGCGGCAGAAAATGCCCGCACCCTCGGCCTGGCTGAGCGGGTGCAATTTGTTGCCGGGGAGTGGCAGGCCCAATTGCAGCAAGATCAGTTTGACATCATTCTGGCTAACCCGCCCTATATTCGGCTAACCGATAAACCCAGCCTGGCGAGGGAAGTGGTTCTGCATGATCCGCCTCTGGCCCTGTTTGGCGGGGCGGACGGGCTGGAGGCCTGGCGCGTTCTGTTGCCGGTGCTGGCCCGGCGACTGGCTGCCCGCGGCCGGGCTTTTGTGGAAATTGGCTCAGATCAGGCTGTGCTGGTCACAGATCTGGCTCAGCAGTCCGGTCTGTGCCTGCAAGCCCAGCTGAGCGATCTGTCCGGCCAACCGCGCTGTCTGGTTTTTATCCAAAAGGGTGAAAAATGAAGTTTTTGCTTGTTTTTTGCCAGTAACCATGGCTTATTGACCTTGGCTCTTGTTATCTGACGGTTCAGATCGGGCCTGGACAATTTTCTTCCGAGCGAATTGACATAAAGGAAATGCTGGTCAGACCAGTTTTCCGAAAACGGGAATCTTATGAGACAAAATCAAAAGCAAAACCGCACGCGGGGGCGCGGGCGCAGGCCCGGCAGCCAGCATCAGCCACATTTCAATCGCAATACGACTTTTGAATCGAATGGCCCGGAAGGGCGGCTGCGCGGTAATGCCCAGCAGCTCTATGACAAATATATAGCCCTTGCCCATGATGCCAATGCCGCAGGCGAGCGGGTGTCTGCCGAAGCCTTCAGCCAGTTTGCCGATCATTATTACCGGGTGAACCAGTCCATTGTTCAGGCCGCAGAACAAAGGCGGGCCAATGACCCGCGCCAGCAGGAAAGCCGTTCCGGCAACGGGCGCGCTGCTGAGGGTGGCGGGGAAGAGGCCGAGGATAACCAACAGGCTGAAAAAGCTGATTCTGAAAAGCCCAGCCCCGCAGCCAGTTCGGCCGAGCCGGATGCCAGCCCGGCTGAAAAATCAGAAGAAGATAGCACCAATGCCCCGGAGGCAGAAAAATCAGATAGTGAGAGCGCACCTGCCGACGCGGTGGCCTGACCAGCTGGTAAAATAGCTGGCAAAATAACTGGCGCATAATAAGGGGGCCGCTGGCTCAGAGCAGCTCTGCCTGATCGCCCGGCCGCACCATTCCGGCAGAGATAACCCGTGCATAGACGCCCAGCTGGCTATGGCCGTAGAGCTGGCCGGACAGGCGCACCAGATCGCAATCGGTCTGGCCGGTGTGCGGGTTGGCATGGGTTGCCGCACAGCGCCCGACAGTCTCGGCAATTTCCAGCTCCGCCCGCCCCAGACGCAGCCGCTTGCCAACCCAGTCAAGTTCAGCAAAGGCCGGCAGCCCGTCCAGCCAGATATTCATTCGGAAACGGCGATAATCAGCAGCCACCCCGGCCGCCCCGCAGAGCTGGGCAACCGAGGCCTGCGAGGCGATGCTGATATAGGGTTTTCTGACATCGGTAAAACCGCCTTCAGAGCAGCGTATAATCTGCAGCTCCGGGTTGTCGCGGCCTGTCTTGCTGGTCTCCTCGCTGGTCAGAAAGCTGGATAAAAATCTGGCCAGCTGCTGCCGCCCGGCGGTGTGGGTCAGATCCATTTGCCGGACAGCTGGACCCTTATTGCATTTTTCTGGAGCAGGCAGCTGCAAGCCGGTGCCATCCGCGCTGAACTGACAGTCAAGGGCAGCCAGGGCCGGGCTGTTATAGACCTGCCAGAAGGCAGTTTTTGGGCGCCAGCCAGTCTCTTCTTGTCTCGTATCTGGCGTGTGACAGGCGGCATAGAGCCGGTCGCCCGCCAGTCGCTGGTCCTTCTCCAGCCAGGTTTCTGCCAGCTGCTGGCCCGCCAGCCCTTTGACCGGGTAGCGCAGCAGATGGGTGATCTGGCTGGTCATGAGGGGGTGCCTAGGGGCCTTGCCGGGCCGGGCGGGTCAGGCTGGCGGCCTGCCAGGTTTTGCCGGCATAATCTGTCTGGCCAGTATCGCGCACCAGTTCAGCCAGACTGGCAATGCGGGCCAGAAAATCCGGCCGGTATTGCTCTGGCAGCGGCTTGCCGGTCGGCAGTTTGACTGTGCGCGGATTGACCTGTCTGTTATTGACCAGAATCTCATAATGCAGATGCGGGCCGGTTGAACGGCCAGAAGAGCCGACAAAACCGATCACTTGGCCCTGTTCCACCAGCGCTCCGGCGCGAATCCCCCTGGCATAGCGCGAGAGATGGGCATAGGCCGTCCTGTAAGTGCTGTTATGCCGGATACGAATATAGCGGCCATAGCCCCCATTCCAGCCAGCCATTTCTACCCGGCCGGACCCGGCTGCCAATATCGGGGTTCCGGTCGGAACCGCAAAATCAACACCGCGATGCAAAGCATTATAGCCGGTTATCGGATGGCGGCGCATCCCGTAGCTGGAGGACAGCCGGGCCCCGCTGACCGGGGTACGCATCAAGGTGCGCACGGCTGACTGGCCTTCTGCATCATACCAGCCGGTTGGCTGGCCTGCTGCCTCAAAGCGATAAAAGCCTTGCGGCTCGCCAGATAAGAGGATACCAGCATAATGCAACTTGCCATTGCTGATTTCCCGGCCATCCAGCTCATCTATCGTGCGCTCATAGATAATCTCAAAAATATCACCGCCCTGAACCTCACGCTGGAAATCAACCGAAAAGCCCATCACCCGCACAAATTCATCCAGCGCCTGCAGCGGCAGCCCAACCTCAACAGCTGCCTTGTAGAGACTGTCCTCAATCACCCCGGCGGCGTGCACCAGATAGGTGCGGGTAGGCCGCACCGCCCGCAACCCATACCAGCCCTCGCTGGCATTTCGCAGGACAAATAAATCAATATTTTCCGGCAGGCTGAATTGTAGCCCGGCAGGCCGGTTATCTGCATCATAGGCAATCGCCATGCCCATGCCAATTTGCAGGCGGCGCAAATTCATCCGCTTGCCAATTTCCTCAATCGCCTGCACCCGGTCCTGATCGGCCAGCCCGGCACGTTTTAACAGATTGCTCAGCGTCTCGTTCTTCTTCAGGGTCAGGCGGGTCTGGCGTTCAGTTGTTATGCCTGTTTCCAGCTCAACAAAGCGGCCCACCTGCTCAGAGCGCGGCAGCACATCGCGCCAGTCCGGCCGCGCCATCGGAGTGCCGATTAAAACCTCAATCGCCTCAAAGGCCTGGATAATGTCCGGGCGCGGCATGGGCGCCGGAATGGCCGGGCTGTCTGGCAGCGAGAGCACACCCGCCTTATCCTGCGGCTGGCTGGTTTGCAATGTGGCCTGCAGCGGCCCGCTGGCCAGCAACACAGTCAAAAGGACAGCAAGAAACCCGCGGCGTGGGCCGAACAGCAGCTGGCCGGCCCTCAAAATGGCCCTCAAAATGGCCCATAAAAAGCCCCGCAAAAGCAATCCAAAGAGGGTGCCGACGGGCATTGGCGGGCTGATTCGGCCCTGCCGGGTCTCTTCTTCCGGTGCCGGGTCGGCAGATTGGCTGAGCGTGCCAGACAGGGCACCACCGGTCCGATGCATGGGAAAACCTCTTTTTGCACAGGCGACAGGATTGAATCTCTTGCATTTTTAAGGCAGCAGACTGCCGCGCGTCAAATGGTTTTTACCGCTGTGAAACCGCGGCTGCAAGACAGCTGGATTGCGGCGGCCCGGATTTGTGCTATGGTGACAGACTGGCTGGCTGGTCCTTGGGGCAGTCCGGGCAGAAAAAACGCCTTTAGAAAAACGGCTATATAAGGGCGGTTTTTTGGTTGACTTTGCAGGCGGCAGGCCCTAGAAGTCTCCTCTCTTTGCATGAATGGCCAAAGACCGGCTGCTCATGATGGTTTTTTGACATAGTAAATAGAGTGAGGAAAAGGGATTCGCGGGTGTCGGAGCGGTGTCTGTAATGGATGTTTGCTTTAGCTGGCAGCTTTTTTACAAAAGCAAAGTCAGGTTCGGCCTGAGGGTCTTTTTTTTCGCAAAGAAAATGAATCACATGTGTCAGGCTGACTTTAGTCGGGAAGTCTGGCATATGGTTTTTGACGCTTATGGAAAGACAATTAGGTCGGGTCTTGGTCAGGCGGGATAGCGATATTCTGTTTGGTCGAAGTCGAACTTAAGAGTTTGATCCTGGCTCAGAACGAACGCTGGCGGCATGCTTAACACATGCAAGTCGAACGCTGTCGCAAGACAGAGTGGCGCACGGGTGAGTAACGCGTGGGAAACTGCCCTTCTGTGCGGGACAACATCTGGAAACGGATGCTAATACCGCATACGCCCTACGGGGGAAAGGTCCGCCGCAGAGGGAGGTGCCCGCGTCCGATTAGCTTGTTGGTGAGGTAAGAGCTCACCAAGGCGACGATCGGTAGCTGGTCTGAGAGGATGATCAGCCACACTGGGACTGAGACACGGCCCAGACTCCTACGGGAGGCAGCAGTGGGGAATATTGGACAATGGGGGCAACCCTGATCCAGCAATGCCGCG
>JADHLK010000023.1 GCA_016780695.1 Alphaproteobacteria bacterium
CTATGGTGTGGCTGCCCCGGCATGGGACATGCATTCTTACATTATTGCGCCATTTCTGATTGCGTTCGGCACCGAGGAACAGAAACGCAAATGGCTGTCAAAAATGGCATCTGGTGACGTCATTTCGGCAATCGGCCTGACTGAGCCGGGTGGCGGCAGCGACCTGCGGCAGATTCGGACTGCCGCCAAGCGCGATGGCGATAATTTTGTGGTGAATGGCGCCAAGACCTTTATTACAAATGGGCATATCGCAGATTATATATTGTTAGCGACCAAGACCGATCCGGAGATGGGCAATAAAGGCATTTCAGTTTTCTGGGTGGGTCTCAATAGCGAGGGTGTTCGCCGTGGTCGCAATCTAAAGAAAATCGGCAACAAGGCCCAGGACACCGCCGAGCTGTTCTTCGACAATGTCCGGGTGCCGCAGGAGAACCTGATCGGTAGAGAAAATGATGGCTGGACGGTTCTCATGCACGGGCTCGTTCAGGAACGGCTTGTCGTTGCGGTTCGATCGGTCGTAATTGCTGAGGCGGCACTAGACCAGACAATCGCCTACACCAGAGAACGCAAGGCTTTCAATCAGACAGTTTTCGATTTTCAAAATACCAAGTTCGAACTGGCGAAATATGCCGCAGAAATAGAGGTGGCCCGGCCATTCGTGGACCGATGCATAGAATTGCACGCCAAGGGAGAGTTGAGCATGAATGTTGCCGCTAAGGCGAAGCTGTGGACCACAGAACTCGCCGACCGGGTTCTCGATGATTGTCTGCAACTGCATGGCGGTTACGGATATATGTGGGATTTCCCTGTTGCCCGCGCCTGGGCCGATGCCCGTGTGCACCGGATCTATGCCGGAACCAACGAAGTCATGAAACATATAATCAGCCGCGATCTGTGATCTGTATGAACGTCGGCACCCTTCCATATCTGTTTCGATCAGCCTGCCGATGGAAAGGCGACCAGACCTTTGTTTCTGACGAACGCGAGAGACTCTCGGGAGACGGCCTGTGGGCAAAGTCTTGTCAGTTTTCGGCAGCATTGCTCGAGCACGGCATCGGCCGGGGCGACATCGTTGCCTTTGTGTGCGCGTCCAGCACGCGTCATTTGGTTGCCTTCATGGCCTGCCAGTTAATCGGGGCAATACCTTGCTGTCTGCACCTGAGAGCTACCGTAAAAGAAACCAGCCGAGGGCTTGAATTTCTGGAGCCCAGAGTAATCATCGCGGATGACAATGGACTGGGCCTTGTTCGAGATCCCGCCAAGGAAAGGGGGCTGAAGGTTATCTCGCTGGAAAAAGCCGACTGGGCAGGTCCAGAAGGCAATCCAGACTGCGAAAGCGCGGCGGTTGCCGCTGCTAATATTAAAGCAAATGATCCGGCGCTGTTGATACTGTCGTCCGGAACCACAGGGCAGCCAAAAGCCATCCAGCACAGCCACCGATCCTTGGTTGCCAGTGCGCTGGCCGGGCCTTATGTCTACGGCGAAATCAATGACGGGGACCGGATAGCAGTAATTATGCCACCATCTTTTGCCGCATGGGCGAATACTGTGCTTCCCTTTATGGCCATGAGATCGCAAATCTATTTCTCCTCGTGGTCATCTGCTGAGGAATTTGTTGCCTTTGTGCGTCAATGCCGGATTTCCGTCATACCGTTGGTTCCGACCCTGTGGCGGGCGCTGTTGGCACTTTCGCCCTCACCTTCTGACTTTCCCGAGCTGCGATCTGTATTTTTCTCGGGCGAACCGGGATCGGATGATCTTGTTCAGGGGATGGTAGAAGGCATCTGCCCGAACGTCCGCACTGCCTATCTGTCCTCCGAAATTGTCTGTGGCGCAGGAATTGTTGCCGATCGAACGATGCTGACTCGTCCCGGAAAAGGGGCTTGTGCAGGTCGGCCGGTACCGGGTGCAGATGTGCGGATTGTCAATCCTGACGGCAGTATCGATGATCTTCTTGGTCCCAACGAAGTTGGTGAAATAATCGTCTCTGGACCCTCGCTAAGCCCGGGATATTATAAAGATGAGGGCCTGACCAAGCGCGCCTATACCAATGGATGGTTGCGCAGCGGCGATCTTGGCCTGATCGACGAGGACGGGTTCGTCCATGTGGCCGGACGGCTCGATAACACGATCAACAGTGGTGGACTCAAAGTGCAGGCGGAGGAGGTTGAAGCCGCGTTGTTAGGGCACTCTGCGATTTCTCAGGCTGCGGTCGTTGGGGTCCCAGATCAACGATGGGGACAGGCAGTGACCGCCCATGTGATCTCGCTCGACCCCGCAATTGAACAGGCAGACCTTCTCGACTATCTGCGGCACAGCGGTTCCCTTTCGCCCTACAAGCTGCCTAAGACAATTCACTTTCACCAAACCCTGCCAACCGGACCTACGGGAAAGGTGCTTAGGCGCGCGCTGCGAGATACGTAACAGCCTGATGCCCAGATGCTCGCCTTATCCAACACGGAGGAACTCAATTGCTATCTGACCGTATCGAAGCCAAGTGGATTGACGCGTTTGTCACGACTTTTGAAGCCTGCAAAGTGGACTCGTCGCAAACATCGATCATTCTTTCCGAGACCCAGAGCCGTGATTTGAGTGTCCACCTTGCCGAGCTGGCGCTTGGCCGGATGGGCGTACAGTTTTATCACATCAAAGTCCCCACTCCGCGCAATGATGCACCTGCTATCTTGCGTTCGACCGGCACTTGCCTGTCGCTGACGGGGCAGGACAAGGCTGTGGAAGCCCTTGCAAATGTTGACTTCATTGTTGACCTCACCCTTGAGGGCCTGATGCACGCGCCTCAAACCGGGACCATCCTCAAAGGGGGCGCACGAATATTGAATATCTCCAATGAGCACCCTGAAATGCTAGAACGCGCTATGCCGGATGAAGATTTGAAGATGCGGACGCTGGATGCGGCGCAGCTCTGCCGGAAGTCTGGGAGGATGACGGTAACGTCAGATGCGGGTACGGATTTGACCGTGAACATGAAGGGCAACAACACCGTGGGTGTCTGGGGCTGGACGGACAAGCCCGGCACGCTGGCGCATTGGCCGGGGGGGATTGTGGTGAGTTTCCCGTCAGCCGGATCGGTCAATGGGCGGCTGGTCTTCCAGCCCGGAGACATGAATTTGACCTTCAAAAAATACTTTGATGACGAAGTGATCTTCACCCTCAAAGACGACTATGTAATTGATATCGAGGGCAAAGGATCTGATGCTAAACTGATGCGCAACTATCTTGAGGCCTTTGGCGACAAGCAAGCCTTCGCTACCAGTCATGTCGGTTGGGGTCTGAACAAGGGTGCGCGCTATGAGGCGCTAACGATGTATGACAAAGGCCATATAAACGCGACCGAACTCAGGGCTGTTGCAGGTAACTTCCTCTACTCGACCGGCGCGAACGAGTTTGCTGGGCGCTTAACCCAAGGCCATTTTGACCTGCCGATGATGAGCTGCACGATAGCTGTAGACGACATTGTGGTTGTCGAAAACGGGAAACTGAGCTCGTGAAAAAAGCCGCCGGAATCGTGTATGCCAAGGCGTATAGCAAAATATGGACACAGTGTATGCCAATCATATGCATGCATGGAATTGGTGGCGATTCGTCCTCCTTCAGGCCTCAGCTTGAAAAATTGAGCGATGATTACCCTGTGATCTCTTGGAATATGCCCGGCTATGGCGGCTCGGAGCGGTTGGAAAACCCGACATTTCCCAAGCTGGCCGAACGACTGATTGCTTTCCTTGATGCACTGAGCATCGACAAGGCGCATCTCTGTGGACAGTCAATTGGCGGCATGGTTGCGATGGAAACGGCCTGCCTCTACCCTGACCGGGTGGCCTCACTGGCTTTGGTTGGAACGACCTCGGCCTTTGGCGGACGCGATGACAGCTTTAAAGACCGGTTCATTGCTGCTCGCCTGAAACCATTAGATGCGGGCAAGACGATCGCAGAACTGGCGGAGTCTTTCGTTACCGATATCACTGGGCCGGTTGCCGGACCGGAGGCCATTGCGTCGGCCAAGGCCTCGATGGCTGCGGTGCCTGAGGAAACCTACCGCGATATCATCCGCTGCCTGACCACTTTCAACCGCCGGAACGACATTGAGGATTTCGACCTGCCTGTCTGCCTGATCGCGGGCGAACATGACCAGAATGCGCCTGCAAAAACCATGGCCAGCATGGCCGCAAAAATCAAAGGCTCTGAGTATCACGAGGTTAAAGGGGCTGGACATCTGATCAATCTTGAAGCGGGGGAGGAAACCAACGCCATCCTGCGCGCATTCTACGGGAGACTGGGATGAGCAAACGCGACAAACCGTTTTTCGATTCATTGTCTACATCAAGCCTGCCATCGTGCAGGTTGCTGGAATTTGCCCCATTTTTTCCGCTCCAAGATTTGACAGCCTGTCCAAGCATTTGATCTGTGTTGTTTAGGAGAGAGACGTTGGCAATGTCTAGTCAGATAAAAAACAAGCGATTGACCAAGGAAGACTGGATTGAGTTCGGCTTAGAAACCGCCGGGGAACTTGGAATGGAGGCGCTTAGAATCGATGACTTATGCATTCGCCAAAATGTAACCCGAGGCAGTTTCTATTGGCATTTCGAGGGCAGAGAGGATTTCCTGAATTGCATTCTGGAGCACTGGAGGGAGCGCGAAACTGTTGGGATTATCTACCAGGTAGAGGAAAACGGCGGAAACTCTTATCAACAACTGGCATATCTGTTCACCTTGGCGAATTCCGGCGAGATTAATTTCAACGCTGAATTGGCAATTCGAGTATGGGCCAGATCCCAAAAAGAAGCGGCCGAGCTTGTAAAACAGGTCGATGAAGATCGAATAATTTATATGGCAGGCAAGTTACGGCGAAGCGGCGCCTCCGAAGCAGACGCAAGAATACGCGCCTTTTTTTTGTATTCGCTGATTTTTGGTGAAGCGATGATACGCGGTCAGGAGAGCAAAGCGGAAAGAAATGCCAGACAACTGGAAAGTTTCAAAAACGTATTTAATGGGCTTGATATTGCTCACTTGAAATAACCACAAGTTTCCATACCGTCATCTACCTTCCAAACGGCGCCCGTGCAATGATTTCATCCCCACATTGCAAATGTAGGGTCAGGAAAGTCGAAAAAGTAAATAAAAAGTAAATGGCATTAGAGTCTGCTTTTATGCTCATGATAAATATAAAATATTGATTTTATTGGTTATACTATCCTATTTATTGGCAGGGCAATCTATTCCTAATCTTTAGGCCAGAGGTTCGAATCCTCTCGGGGTCGCCAATTTTAGCTGTGCGGATTTTTTGTCTCAGCGACCGGCCTGTTGCGCCGGTAAAGCTGTTCCATGCGCTCGCCATAGATGTGGGTGATGTGTGCGCGCCGTATCTGGCCGGATGCAGTCAGGCATTTATTATCCAGACTGAACGGCTCATCCGTGATCAAAAAGCTGCGAATCCGCTCTATCGGGCTGAGGCTGGCATTGGCGGTATCCACCGCTTCTTGCAGGCGGCGATGCAACCGCCCCTGATCCTTGTTAGAGCTGGTCAGCAGCCCGGCAGACGGGGTGAGCAGCGCCGTCAGGAACGGCTTGCGATTGCCGAAAATAACCGCCTGCGCTATTTCACTGCCTGATTCCAGAATCGCCTCAACCTTGGTAGGTGAGATATTTTCGCCGCCCGAATTGATGATAATATCCTTTTTCCGGCCAGTCAGTATCAGATAGCCATCGGGCGTAATGGTTCCCAGATCGCCTGTATAGAGCCAGCCGCCGCGCAGCACCTTTCGACTGGCCACCGGATCATTCCAATAACCGACCATCACCAGCGGGCCGCGCACCTTAATCTCGCCGGACTGGGTCAGCCCCAGCTCCACCCCGACCAGCGGCTTGCCGACTGTTTCAATGCGAATCGCACGCGGCGGATTGGCAGTGATGACCGGGCTGGCTTCCGTCTGGCCATAGCCCTGCAGCAACCGGATCCCCAATGCCAGAAAGAAAAACCCACTATTCGGATCAAGCGCTGCCCCGCCGGAAACAAAGGCCTTCAACCGGCCGCCAAAGCGATTGCGGATAGCGCGGCGCACCAGCAGATCGAGCAGCCGGTTCTGGAGTGTCTGGCCAGTGCTGAGCGGTTCCGATTTCGCCGCCAGCGTGCCCAGCTCTATAGCACGATCCAGCATCCGGCGTTGCAACGCTCCCTTGGCACGAAACACCTGACGCATCCGATCCTGCAGCAATTCATAAAGGCGCGGTACCGCTGTCATAATGGTTGGCCGCACATCCAGCAGCGTTGAGGTCAGCGCCTCTGGCCGGTTCAGAAAATAAATCTGGGCGGAAATATGGATAGGAAAAAACAACCCGACCGAATGTTCATAGGCATGGCTGAGCGGCAGCATCGACAAAAACACCTCCTCCCCCAGCGAGAGGTCGCGCAGCAACCCTTCTGCCCCGGCCAGATTGGCCATGATTGAACGGTGGGTAAGCATCGCCCCTTTGGGCTGTTCATGTGCCCCGGATGTATAGATGATGCAGGCCACTTCGCCAGTCTTCAGTTTTGGAAAATCGCTGGGCTGGACGAACCCGGCCTGCCGCCCCTCTGCCAGCATCTGATCCAGCGAAACCACCGCCAGCCCGGCCGGATATTGCAACAGCTTGCCCGGCTCCATCACCACCAGCAGATAGCAATCCGGACAATCCTGGGCAGCCGCCTCTACCCGCCCGGCCAGCTTTTCATCAGAGCAAATAACCGCCCGCGCGCCGGAATGGGCCAGCAGCCAGGCCAGATCCGTCTGGCTGTGTGTGGTGAACAGCGGCACGGAAATCGCCCCGACCAGCATAATCGCCAGATCAGCTGCGACCCATTCCGGCCGGTTTTCAGATAATATCGCCACCCGTGTGCCGCTGGTGATGCCGCGCTGGCGCAAGGCAGCAGCCAGTGTCAGCACCTGATCCGCCATGCGTTTCCAGCTGACCGCAGCCCAGCGGCCACGGCGGCGGTGCCAGACAAAAGGGGCCTCTGCCATCTTTTCGGCGCGGTTGAAAAACATTTCCGGCAGGCTCTGCTCCGCCGGCCCCAATCCCTCAATTTTTGGCATGGTAAAAAAATCTGTCCATCACGAATTCAAAAGCCTGAAGCCCGTCTTTCCATGATGCAGGATAGGGGGGCAAGATGACAAGCCCTCGCAGCCGCGATCAGCCCGGTTTTTCTGAGCAGAATTGCCTGAATAAAAATCGCTTTGAAAAAATCTGCCCGCAGCGGGGTGAAGTTTTGCCACAATCCCCCTATATCAAGAGAGCAGACAAAACCAGCCGCTGCTGAAAGGACTCTCATGCCAGACAGTTTGCCTATTTGGAATTTGGCCGATCTCTATCAGGGGAGCGATGATCCGCTGATTGGCGAGGCTTTGGCCGGGCTGGCCGCACAGGCCGAGCAGCTGGCACAGGCCTGGCAGGGCAAGCTGGCCAGTGCCAGCGGGGCAGAGCTGGCCGGGCTGATAGCGGATTATGAGACAGTCAGCCAGCAGCTGGGTCGTATTCTCAGCCATGCTGATTTGATGTTTGCCGCCGATATGACCGACCCGGCGATTGCCAAACACAGCCAGACCATGCGGGAAAAAGCCTCTGACATAGAAGCAAAATTACTGTTTGTTGAGCTGGAGCTGGCGGCGCTGGATGAGGCGGCCTATCAGGCAGCATTGGCTGACCCGGCCTTTTTCCATTACCAGCCTTGGCTGCGCCAGCTGCGCGCCTCAGCCCCGCATATTCTGGAGGCACGGCTGGAACAGATGCTGGTTGAGCGCGGCCCGGCCGGACGCACCGCCTGGGTGCGGCTGTTCGATGAAACCGCCACGCAGCTGAAATTTGATTTTGATGACCAGCAGCTGAGCGAGGCAGAAATCCTGAATTTGCTGACCAGCAGTGACAGCGAAACCCGGCGCAAGGCGGGCCAGTCCCTGTCGCAGGTAATGCAGGCAAATCAGCGTCTGTTTGGCCTGATCATCAATACCATTGCCAAGGATAAGGAGGTGGAGGATCGCTGGCGCAAATTCAGCCGCCCGGTTTCTTCGCGCAATCTGGCCAATGATGTGGATGACCCGGTGGTGGATGCGCTGGCCGCGGCGGTGACCGGGCGGATGCCCGACCTCTCGCACCGCTATTATACGCTGAAAGCGGGCTGGGCCGGTCAGGATCAGCTGGATTGGTGGGATCGCAATGCCCCGTTGCCCGGGGATGATGATCGCCGCTACAGCTGGCAGGAAGCTCAGAAAACTGTGCTGGATGCCTTTGCCGGTTTTTCCCCACAAATGGCAGAGCTGGCCAGCCGCTTTTTTGAAAAAGGCTGGATAGATGCGCCGATCCGCAGCGGCAAGGCATCCGGGGCCTTTGCCCATCCGACTGTCCCGCAGGTGCATCCTTATATCCTGCTGAATTATGACGGCAAGGCCCGCGATGTGATGACGCTGGCCCATGAGCTGGGCCATGGCATCCACCAGCTGTTGGCAGCAGATAAGGGGCTGTTGATGTCGCAGACCCCGCTGACGCTGGCAGAAACCGCGTCAGTATTTGCCGAAATGCTGGTCTTCCGCCATTTGCTGGATAACAGCCCGGCCAGCGCGCGCAAATACCTGCTGGCTGGCAAGGTTGAGGATATGCTGAATACGGTGGTGCGCCAAATTGCCTTTCACAATTTTGAGACCCGCCTGCATGATGCGCGCCGCACAGCTGAATTATCTTCGGAAGAGATTTGTGATCTCTGGATGGAAACCCAGGAACAGGCCCTTGGCCCGGCTATCCGGCTGGGGGAGAGCTATCGGCCAATTTGGGCCTATATTCCGCATTTTATCCATACGCCCTTTTATGTCTATGCTTATGCCTTCGGGGATTGTCTGGTCAATGCGCTCTGGCAGACCGGCCAGCAGGCCAGCGGCGCGGCGCGTGATCATTTTGTTACCGATTATCTGGCGTTGCTGAAAGCCGGTGGCAGCCAGCGCTATGATGCAGCCCTGGCCCCGTTCGGGCTGGACCCGGCGGACCCGGCCTTCTGGCATCGCGGGCTGGATATGATTGCCGGGCTGATTGACGAGCTGGAGGAGCTGAGCTGATGGCCAGTGATGCAAAGCCGCTGTCGGATCGGTCTGCTGCCGGGGGGCGGTTACGCCGCTATGCTCAGGTGACCGGCACTATGTCCGGGCTGGCCGCGCGGCTGGCTGGTGAGCGCTGGCTGGGCATGGAAGTTGACCGCAGCAAGCACGCTGCTGAGCTGGCCGCAGCGTTGGGCGGTCTGAAAGGCCCGCTGATGAAGGTGGCACAAATCCTGTCCACTATTCCAGATGCGCTGCCGCGTGAATATGCAGAGGAGCTGGCCAGCCTGCAAGCCGATGCGCCGCCGATGGGTTGGCTGTTTGTCAAGCGCCGCATGGCTACTGAGCTGGGCCCGGACTGGCAACAGAAATTTGACCAGTTTGATCGCCAGGCTGTCTCAGCAGCCTCGCTTGGGCAGGTGCACCGCGCCCAGCTTGGCGGGCGCCAGCTGGCGGTCAAGCTGCAATATCCGGATATGGCCTCAGCGATTGATGCTGATTTGCGCCAGCTGGGGCTGGTCTTCCAGATTTATGAGCGCTTCGACAAGGCGATCTCAACTGCTGATATTCACAAAGAATTATCGGCCCGCCTGCGTGAGGAGCTGGATTATCAGCGTGAGGCGCTGAATATGAAGCTCTATCAGCTGATGCTGGCTGAGGAAAAACAGGTTCATGTGCCACAACAGCTGAGCGAGCTGTCAACCAGCCGAATGCTGGCGATGGATTGGCTGGACGGGCAAAAGCTGATGGGCTGGCTGGAGACCGGGCCGGATCAGACCCAGCGCAATCAGGTTGCGATCAATATGTTCCGCGCCTGGTATGTACCGTTTTATTATTACGGGGTTATTCATGGCGACCCGCATCTGGGCAATTATTCGCTCAGCCCGGATCTGTCGGTTAATCTGCTGGATTTTGGTTCTATCCGTGTGTTTCGCCCGGAATTTGTCGGCGGCGTGATTGATTTGTGGCGCGCCTTGCGCGATGGGGATGAGGCGCTGGCAGTTCATGCCTATGAGCAATGGGGCTTTAGCGGGCTGGATAAAGAAGCGGTCAAGGTCTTGAATATCTGGGCCGGGTTCATCTATGCGCCGCTGCTGGAAGACCGGGTGCGCCCGATACAGGCGCTGCGTTCCGGCACTGAGGGGCGCGAGCTGGCCGGCAAGGTGCATGAGGAGCTGAAACGCATTGGCGGCATCCGCCCGCCGCGTGAATTTGTGCTGATGGACCGCGCCGCTGTCGGGCTGGGGTCTGTGTTCCTGCATCTGCAGGCCGAGGTGAATTGGCGTCAGCTCTTTGAAGGGCTGATCGATGATTTTTCAGTCCCGGCCCTGAAAACCCGCCAGCAGGAGGCGCTGACCCGCACCGGCCTACCGGAAAACCTGGCTGAGCTTTAACCCCTTAAAACAGGGCCAGGGCCGCCAGAATGATCAGATATTGCAGCGTCAGATAGCCGGTATCAATCAGCCAGAGGGTGCGACTGCCCCCCTTTGTGGCATTGCCGGTATAGGTGCCAACCCAGACCACCAGCAATAACAGGCCGAACCCGCCTATCCCAAAACTGGTATAAAGCAGCGTGATCAGCACCGCCACCAGCACAATATCCACGGCGCTGACCAGCATTACCTCTTTCATCGCGCTGGCTAAATCCTCACGCGTGCGATGCGGCTGTTCCTGCAGCCAGGTCTCACCAAACAGGCGCGGCTGAAACCAGACCATCCCGGACAAATAGGCCAGGATAACAGCCAGAATAAGCGGCGTATCCACCGCTGCCAAAAATGTCTCAACAAGCATGATAAAGGCCCCCTTTTTTCCGTTATCGGCGTTTTCGTATCCGCCTCGGCGATTACCGGAGCAGGTCACAGAATAGGCATGGTTAAGTTTTGCCGGGAAGTTAAAAGGGGGGGGAAGTAAAAAGGGAGGGGAAGCTAAAACCGCACAAAAAAGCCCGGCTGCGGGGCCGGGCCTTTATGATCCTCAGATGCCGACAGGCTGGCTAGCCAAGAGCCGAGAGAATCTGGTCAAGGCTGGCCTTGGCATCCCCATAAAGCATCCGCGAATTATCTTTGAAGAATAGCGGATTTTCGATGCCGGAATAGCCGCGCCCCTGACCGCGCTTGGAGATAATCACCTGTTTGGCTTTCCAGACTTCCAAAACAGGCATCCCGGCGATCGGGCTGTTCGGGTCTTCCTGGGCGGCCGGGTTGACGATGTCATTGGCCCCCAGAATAATCACCATATCCGCATTCGGAAAATCGGCGTTGATCTCATCCATTTCCAGCACAATATCATAAGGCACCTTGGCCTCAGCCAGCAGCACATTCATGTGCCCCGGCAAGCGGCCTGCTACCGGATGGATGGCAAAGCGCACCTGCTTGCCCTTGTCGCGCAGGCGGCGGGTCAGCTCAGAGACAGAACTCTGCGCCTGGGCCACGGCCATCCCGTAACCGGGCACGATAATAATATCATCCGCCTCAGCCAGATCAGCTGCAACAGATGGCACATCGGTTGCGATCATCTCGCCTTCGACTTCCTGGGCCGGGCCAGTCTCGGTGCCCCAGCCGCCCAGAATAACCGACAGGAAGTTACGGTTCATCGCCCGGCACATAATATAAGAGAGGATTGCCCCTGATGCCCCAACCAGCGCGCCGGTCACAATCAGCAAATCATTGCCCAGCAAAAAGCCAGTCGCCGCCGCAGCCCAGCCGGAATAGCTGTTCAGCATGGAGACCACCACCGGCATATCCGCCCCGCCAATGGCCAGCACCAAATGCGCCCCAAAGACAAAGGCTATCGCGGTCATCAGATACAGCGTCCAGATGCCGGCATGGTTCAGATACATCCAGCCGAGAACCAGACAGGCCAGCACCGCAATCAGATTCAAAAAATTACGCCCGGGCAGGGTCAGCGGCTTGCCATCCAGCCAGCCGGCCAGCTTGCCAAACGCCACCACTGAGCCGGTTGTGGTCACCGCACCAATAAAAACGCCGATAAAAATCTCGGTCTCATGAATGATAATCTCAGCCCCTTGCAAGCCCTTTGGCGGGTCCAGCTCTGAGCCAATGCCAATAAACACCGCCGCCAGACCGACAAAGGAATGCAAGGCCGCGACCAGCTGCGGCATACCGGTCATCTCAACCCGTATCGCAACAATCGTGCCTATAACTGCCCCGACCGCCAGCATCACCAGCAGCCAGCCGGTAATCGCCGCTTCCGGCCCGGCCATTGTGCCAAACACAGCGATAGCCATACCGGCAATACCGAACCAGACAGCCCGCTTGGCCTTTTCCTGATTGCTCAGCCCGCCCAAGGCCAGAATAAACAGCACCGAGGCGGCAATATAAAGAGCTGTTACAAGATTAAAACTCATCTCAAAAATCCCTTCAGACCGGTCTGTCAGCTCTTGCGGAACATCGCCAGCATCCGGCGCGTCACCATAAAGCCGCCGACAATATTAATCGTGGCGATCAGCACCGAAAAGGCAGCCAATATCTGCACCATCGGCACATCAGAGCCAATTTGCAGCAAGGCCCCCAGAATAATAATGCCTGAAATCGCGTTGGTTATCGCCATCAGCGGCGTATGCAGCGCATGGCTGACATTCCAGATAACCTGAAAGCCGACAAAACAGGACAGCGCAAAAACGATAAAATGCTGCATGAAGCTGGCCGGGGCATATTGCCCTATTAACAGCATGAACAGCCCCCCCAGAACCAAGAGGCCCAGCTGGCGTTGACCTGCTTTTTTCTCAGCCGCACGGGCCAGCACCGCCTTTTCCTCATCAGACAGGTCCGGGACCTTTGGGGCCGGGGCTTTGCCTATCGCCTGCACCTTGGGCGGCGGCGGCGGAAAGGTTATGTCTCCGGCCCGCACAACCGTTGCGCCGCGAATCACATCATCTTCCATATTGATCGTGATCTGGCCGTCTTTTTCCGGTGTCAGATCATCCATCATATGGCGCAGATTGGTGGCGTAGAGGCTGGAAGACTGGGCGGCCATGCGGCTGGGGAAGTCCGTATAGCCGACAATTTTCACGCCCGCTTCTGTTTCCACAATCTCACCCGGTTTGGTCAGATCGCAATTGCCGCCCTGTTCAGCAGCCAAATCCACCACCACCGAGCCGGGCTTCATCCGCTCCACCATCTCAGCAGGCCAGAGCTTGGGAGCCGGGCGACCCGGAATCAGCGCGGTGGTAATGACAATATCCACCTCACCAGCCTGCTCGCGGAATAGCGCCATTTCCTTTTCAATGAATTCCGGGCTGGCTGGCTTGGCATAGCCGCCCTCACCAGACCCGTCTTCCTCAAATTCCAGCATCAGGAATTCCGCGCCCATGGATTCGATCTGTTCCGCCACTTCCGGGCGCACATCAAAGGCGCGCACAATCGCGCCCAGCGACTGGGCCGTGCCAATCGCGGCCAAACCGGCCACCCCGGCCCCGATCACCAGAACCTTGGCAGGCGGCACCTTGCCAGCTGCGGTAATCTGGCCAGTGAAAAACCGGCCAAACTGGTTGCCCGCCTCTATTACCGCGCGATAACCGGCAATATTGGCCATTGAAGAGAGCGCATCCATTTTCTGCGCGCGGCTGATTCGCGGCACCATATCAATGGCAATCGCATTGGCCCGGCTCTGTTTGACACGCTCCAGCATCGCCTCATTCTGGGCAGGCCAGAAAAAGCTGATCAGCGTCTTGCCCTCGGCCAGATGATCCATTTCAGCGTCATCGGGCGGGCGCACCTTCAAGATTATATCACTATCAGCCCAGAGCTTTTTCGCCGAAGCCACAAGGGTTACGCCCGCTTCTGCATAGGCGGCATCTGAGAAACCGGCTGCTTTACCCGCGCCCGTCTCAACCATGCACTCATAGCCCA